>JBHIBW010000114.1:0-5325 GCA_046759265.1 Thermoplasmata archaeon | reverse complement strand
CCCGGGTTTAGGGCTCCGCAGGCCCTTGGGATGTCCAAGCTACCCCATCGGCCCCGGGCCTTCAACGCGAGGGGTTCATAAGAATCCGGCGGTGGTTCCCCTAGGCCAGGCCGCGGTCCTCGAGGACGGCTTGCAGCTCCCGCGTCACGGCCGCGATGCCCCCTTCGCTGCGCACGTGGACCAGCCGTCCCTGGCCCTCGTATCGGTCGACGAGGGGCCTCGTCTCCTCCCGATACGCCCGGAGCCGCTCGCGAATCACCTCCTCTGTGTCGTCCGCCCGATGATCCAGCTCCCCCCCGCAACGGTCGCAGATCCCCCCTCGCTTAGGCGGATCGTGCACGATGTGATAGACGGCCTGGCATTGCCGACACACCCGCCTTCCGCTCAGCCGATCGATCAGTTCATCCTCGGAGGTCTCCAGGGCGATGATGACATCGGGCGTCACCAGGGTCTCGAAGGCTTCGGCCTGGGGGATCGTCCGGGGAAAGCCGTCGATGACGAACCCGTGATGCGTGTCCTCCTCCAGCAGCCGGTCTTGGATCATGGCGATGATGAGCCCATCGGGCACCAACTCGCCTCGCTCCATGTATCCCTGGGCCTCGCGCCCGAGGGGGGTGCCAGACGCCGCGTGTTCCCGGAGCATGTCCCCTGTGATGATCGGCGGAATGCCAAGGACCTCGGAGAGCCGGTGGGCCTGCGTCCCCTTTCCGACCCCGGGGGGACCCAGGAGCACGATCTTCACGAGGCGACTAACTGGCGGCCACTTAAACGCCTTGTTCTACGCTGGGACAACCTCCTCGACGGCCTCCGGCTCGGGCGTCGCGACCGCGAGAGGCTCCACTGGACGGAGGCCGGCATAGAGGTACAAGGTGGATCCGACGAGCCCCGTCCCCACGATGCTGTAGACGACGGGAAAGAGGAGGAGACCCAGGAGCCCCCCTCCCATGAGGAAGAAGGCACTGGAGACGAGGAGCGTAATGGTCACGTAGCCGAGGCAGTAGGGACCGACCTCCGCGAACCGGCGCGCGGCCAACTCCACGCTGGTGCGGAACGCCACAGCCAACGGGGCGTTTTCCACCACCACGACGAAGGGCGTCAGGAAGAGGAAGTAGAGCAGGGCGATCACCGTGGCGAAGACGAAGAGTGCGGCCGCGCCGAGCGCGAGGCCTCCGAGGAGGAAGGGGCTTGCCGCGAGGACCAGGAAGGTGGTGATGGCCAGGAACGCGAGGACACGGGCAAAGGCCCGGTTGGCCGCGGCGAAGAAGCCTCCGGCCGCCTCCCTCCGGCGCACCATCTCGAGTCGCCCCACGTACCCGGCCGCCAGGTACCCCTGGACGACCAGGAGCAGCAGAAGGAGGGCCGTCACCAGATCCCCCGAGACCCCCAGAAGGTAGAGGGGGTAGAAGGGCAGAGCCCCGGCCCCAGGTCCCTCGACCTGGGCGACGGACGGCAAGGCGACGGGCATGGTGAATTGAGGGGAGGCCATCGTCGGGATCACCGCGACCGCCAGCATCCCGAGGTCGAACGCCAACGGGATCAGGATCAGGAAGCGGGCCCGTGGGAGGAGTCGGAAGCCCTGCTTCAGCGCATCAGACCAGAGTGGCACGCCGGTTCCCGGGTCGGGAGTCGGCGGCCCGACCTTAATCTTGTCTCCCGCCTCAGAAGAGGTGGTCATCCACGACCTGGGCGGCCCCCCCGACCTGACAACGGAGGGTCTCGATGCCCAGCTCCCGAACGCGCCCCTCAACCTCGTCCACATCCTCCGGGAAGGTATTCACGTAGACCGTCGCCCCCGTGTCAATGGAGAAGAAGGCCGGGACCTCCTCTTCGCGCATCCGACGGACGGCCATGATGACGCTAAGGGTCTCGGGGGTCCAGAGCACCATCTCCTGCGGTCCGGTCATCGTGATGCCGTGCAGCAGGAGCGTGTCCTTCTCCGCGAGCTCGGCGATTCGTCCCACCTCCCCGTTACCGATGGCCAGCTCCATCTCGGCCAGCATGCGAGGGACCTCGGCCAGGCGGGCCGTGAAGAACGGGGAGTTCACGACCTCGCGGTGCGCGGCCTCCGTGTCCCGATAGGCGGGCACGAGGGCGACAAGAATGCCCATCTGTAGATCCTCCGAGGCGAGTTGCTCGGAGTACGACTCCTCGTCCGTCGATCCCGTTCGCCACTTGGAGAACGCCCCCGTCACGGCGCGGGTTGCCGAGCCCGCTCCACGACGCGCAAGGACCGAGAGCTGCTGGGGGTTAAGATCCAACCCCGTGGCCTGAGCCGCGGCCACGGCCAGCGCGGCAAACCCGGAAGCCGAGGACCCCAATCCGACCCCCGCCGGAAAGCTGTTGGTCGAGACGACGCGTGCGTGGTCCTCGATGTGGGCCCGGTCACGAACCGCTTCCAAGACCGAGATCCCGCGTTCGAGTCCCCGGGCGGTGAAGGAAGTCCCGTCCACGGTCAGCGAATCGGCTTCAAAGTCGCCGAACTCCACCGTGGTTCGTGTGAGGAGGGGGGCCGTACACACCGAGATGGAGTCGTGGAAAGGGAGCCGGAGGACGGGGTCCACAAGACCGTGGTACTTGATCAATCCCTGGATGGGGTGGGCCGTCGCGGTCGCCTTCATCCGCGCGCGCTCCTGTCCGGCAGTCGGCTAGATGTCGAAGATGACGGTCGCATATCCCTCCTCCGGATTGACCTCCAGCATGTGGTAAGTCACGGCCTTCACCTGGGCCTGAAGACGGTGCCGTCCGGGGTCCACATCCTCGCCCCGGACTCTCGCGGTCATCCGGTGATCCTGCACCTCGACGTCGAACTCCGCGAAGAAGACATTCTCTGCCTCATGGATGAAGAGCAGCTCGCTCAACCAGTCCACCAGAAGAGACCCCAGGTCGTGGGCCGTTACCTCCACCCGCACCTCGCCCACCGGCCGCACCCGGCGGACGTCCGTCATGAGGTCGAACATACCGTAGGCCGCGTTCTCGAAGATCTCGTTCGTGTCCTTCCCGTAGGCAGTGATGCCCGTATCGGCGGTGTGTTCGATCACCTCGTACCGCACGGGGCATTCCATCCCCCGGTCGGGATATCAACCTTCGCGGTTTCTAGGTACGACGGATCGGCAGGTCGGAGCCAGTTCAAGGAGGGGCGGGTGAGGCCTCCCGATACCACTCGGGGTACGCCCGGTAGGGTAGCGGATCCGCGACCCCCGCCTCCTGAAACCCTCTCAATCGCAATTGGCAGGAGTCGCACAGGCCGCACGCCTCCGACTCCCCCAAGTAGCAACTCCACGTGAGCCTCAGCGGAACATCCAGCTTTGCGGCGATCTGGACGATCTCCGCCTTGGTCATGCCGATCAGGGGATGGTGAATGGTGACAGGATCCCCTTCCACCCCCCGCTTCGTCCCCAACCGAGCGACCTGCTCGAAGGCCCGATAGTATTCCGGCCGGCAATCAGGATACCCCGAAAAATCGATCGCCGTGGCGCCGATGAAGATGGCCCGGGCCCCCAGGACCTCGGACCAGGCGAGGGCGTAGCTGAGCAGGATCGTGTTCCGTGCGGGGACGTAGGTGGATGGGATATCCGTGGACATCCGCTCTAGCGAACGCCCTAGGGGGACTTCCGTGCCCGGATCCGTAAGCGCAGAGCCACCGAATGCGCCCAGGTCGATCTCCACAATCCGATGGTCTTCGGCGCCCAGATCGGTCGCAACCGCCTGCGCAGCGTCCACCTCACGTGCGTGACGTTGGCCGTAGGCGAAGGTCAACGCGTGACCCACGAACCCCTCCGCCATTGCGAGGGCCAACGTCGTGCTCGAATCGAGACCCCCGCTCAGGAGGACGACCGCGGAGTCCATAGGTCCTGAGAATCCCGTCCTTTGCGCTTAAAGGTGGCCTACGACTCGCCGAGCGTTTGATGGGCCGTAATCTCGTCCAGAGGGTATGGATCCCACGCCCGGAGGTCGAGGGCCACCTCCAACTCGGGAAACGTCAACACGGGCTTCTCGTACCTCGCGGAGTCATCGATGGCGATGCGGGGACAGGCCGTGTTGACGAAGGCGTCCACCCGATAGCCCTGCAAGAGTTCGGGGCTCACGGTGTCCATGAGGAGGAGGTACCCCTTGCGTCCGGCTGAGGCGAGGAGCTCCTTAATCTTCCGCGCGAGGGCCATCCGGTACTGGCCCACCTTCCGCGAGACGATGATCCCGAAGGTCTCCCCTTCCCGAGCCAGGGCGATGGCGGCGTGTCGAACGCGAAGGACGTGTTCCTTCAGCTCCGTCAGGTCTCGGACGTCCTCGGTGAACGGGTCCGCCACGATCACGGGCGTCGCCGTGGCGAGGGCCACGCCGAGGGGGTGGAAGTCGCCGGTGCCCACGTAGAGGAAGGTGTCCACCCGTCCCTCCAGCTCTCGCGCGGGATGGACGTCGCAGCCGAGGAGTTGTCCGGCGTACGCGGTCCGCCCGTCCGCCCCGCCGATCTCCACCACCTTTCCGCGCGTCGAAAGGTACGCGGCGACTTCCGGTAGCCACGGCTGGTGTTGGACGTTGGTCAGCAGCCCTACGCGCCGCCCCAACCGGGGCAAGGCCCCCTCCAAGAAATCGAGGGAGGGGAAGGCCATCGGCGCCTCCACGAAGACGACCTTCTTTAGGTTCAGATACGGCATCGGAGCGTGCCCGATCTGCAGGATGAGATCCACCGGCATCTGCGGCACGTCGCACGCGCCGTAGGTGGGCTGGGCGGAGACCATGACCGTCACCTTCGCCTTCGCCTCCAACCGATCCGCCACCTCGAGGGCGCGGAGGCGCAGCCCGTCCGGATATTGGATGCCGACGGTCTTGGACCCGCGGTCGCGTATCGCACGAAGGGCCGGCTCCAACTCGATGGCCGCCCCTTCCGGGGTCACGGAACTCACGAGGCTTCCACGGTGATGCGGGTCGGCGTCGGAAGCTTGTAGCCCGCCTTGCGCAGCGCCCTCTTCGCCCGGTCCACCTGCGAGGGAACCGTGCGAATGAAGAGGACGGTCTGCCCCGGTCGCACCCGGGCCGCCGTCCCGACGGGGGTTCCAAAGGACCCGCGCATCCCGTCGGAGATGCGGTCGGCGCCCGCCCCCACGGCCACCTTGTTCTCCCGGAGGACGATGTGTGGGAAGGGCTGGATGCGCAGATGGTACTGCTGCCCGGCCCGCCGTGAAATGAACCGGTTGGCCGCGATGCGGGCAGCCTCAAGGGCGTTGTGGCGGATCTGACACCCTTCTTCGGCCACGAGTCGAATGGTGACTGGGAACTCGCCCTTTGGATTCCCCATGTCGAATTGGGCGATGCGAGAACTAGGGACCC
>JBHIBW010000113.1:0-5382 GCA_046759265.1 Thermoplasmata archaeon | reverse complement strand
GAAGGCGTGAAGGTTCTCCCCCTGCAGAAGGCCAGCCCACTGGCAAAGGCGATCGGAGAAACCCTGGGCGGCCTGGCAGGAGCCATGGGAAAGAAGAGGAAGGAGGAAGAGACGGCCCCGCCCCCACGCGAGGCCTCCGGCGACCGAGAGGGCAACCTCCTTCGAGAAATCCAAGACATCCGATCGCAGCTGGGGCAGCTGGAAACGCAACTCGAGGAGGGCGCGCGCCGGGAGACTTCCGAAGCCTGACACCAAAGGAGAGTAGATTCCCAAACTCCAAAGGTAGGGGCTCCCCATATCGCTGGTTGCCCTGATACTGGTCCTCGCCCTTGTGCTGATTCTCCTGGTCTTACTCGCCGCTCTGCTGCTGATTCCCTTCCACCTGTCCGCTCAGATCGCAAGAAGGGAAGGACGGAGCAGCATGCGGTTCGCCGTCCGGGGCATCATCGGATTCAGCAGAACGACTCAGGACGGCGAGACGACCTCCGATCTCCAGCTGTTCCGCGGAACCAGGCGGAGACGGGGAGAAGACAGGAAGGAGGAGAAGGCCAACGAGGAGAAGGCGAAAGAACGGAAGGGAATCCCTACCGCGGACCTGCTTGGGGCGCTCCCCGCCCTCCCAGACCTGGTGGGGGCCGTCCTTCGCCTGCTGAACGCCCTCCGAAGGTCAGTCGCGATGGAGCAGATGAAGGGAGAGGTCCGAATGGGGCTGGGAGATCCCGGGCAGACTGGAATGCTTGTGGGACTGACCCATGCCATCGGGGGCATGGTCTCTCCGTGGGCAGACGTCTCGGACTTGGCTCTCCACCCGGTCTTCGACGAGGCGGTGTTGGAGGGGGAGTTGGAGATGAAGCTGCGGCTAAGGCTGTTGAGGCTCGTCGGCCCTGCCACAAGGCTGGTCCTCAAGGAGCCGATCCGAAAGCTGATGAGGGCAAGCGGAGGAGGATGAAAACAGGATGCTGAAATCCTTGAGAAACTTCCCAGAGAGGAGCGCAATCTCCAAGCAGGTCCTTGGCCGCGACCTTATTGTGGACGGGAGGGCCCTGATTCCCGTCGTCGAGGTATGTGCCAGCGTCCTACCGAAGCTACATGCCGGATGGATGGCTGCGTCTCCCAAGGCGGTGGTCGTCGTCGATAGAGACAGCGAGAGGGCATTGCCCTTAATCGACGAGCCTGTGTCGCTTACCCAGCTGTTGGATGATCTCCCAGATCTGACCACCCGGATCGACCACGCAAGAGAACAGATAGCCTAGTTGTACGATGTAAAGGGGGCTGACGGCCGTCACCTAGCTCTTCCATCATGGGTGGACGCTGTCACGACCCAGTCTTCTAGGCGAGGCTTATGGCAGAGCGGAGGTCTTGTTCGAGGATCGACGACAGCCGCGCCACCTCCTCCTCCAACGCGCGGAGCGGAGGCCTTCCGGCCTCGTTGAACCATGAGATTAGTGCCCGGCCGCCGTCTAGCTTCCAGGTCCCGGACACAACGCCCCCCGACACGACGACAGGCGAGATCCATCCGCTCTGTCTGCTCACCGCGCTCCGACGATCTGCCGGGACGACGTGGCCATCGGCGGTGCCCGGACCCAAGACGTACTGGTCGAAAGCTGGGAGCAACCTCACTGTCGCGCTGTCCCTTGTCGACGCCAGTTCGTCGAGGTCCTCCGCCAGGACGTACGCTCGTGCGCCGTCCACGTCCACCTCCGCCAATCCGTCCCCCAGAGCGCCGAACCAGCTCCGAAGCTTTCGTTTCCCGAAATAGCCGCCGGCGACCCAGTGGCCGAAGGCTTCGAAGGTTGTCGGCCCGTAGGCGCCGACGTACGCAACGATGGCAGTCGGGGCCGCCTCATCCGGATCGGGGACGCCAGCCCACCGCGAGCTCGCAGCTTCAGGAAGCATAAAGGTCACCCGGTTGCCTTGGGTCGCTCCGAAGCACAGGTCCCCCTGCCATGCGAGCGGCTTGAGGAGCGTGCCCCATCCCGACCGCAGCCCTTCGCCGACGTGATCCAGCCCGCGCCGAGCCGTGACCGCGTTCACCAGTTCGTCCCGGGTGAGGGATGTGCCGTCGAGGGCCTCGCGAACGGCGCGACGCAGGACCTTCATCTGCTCCGGGTTCATGCCGAAGTAGCGCTGCCAGCTCGGCCGTTCCCACGAGCGACCCGCTGCCATTAGCGACAGGAAGGCTCCAGCGTCCTCCGGTGTGAGCAGGTGGAGCGCGCCCCTCATCGCCCAGGTCTTGATGAGGCGGCCCTCAGACAACGCGCGGCCCACCTCGCCAGGCCGCGACGTCTCACGGCGGACCCGGACGGCGAGCTCGGCGGACGACGCGACTTGTGCTTGAACGCCGCACAGACGGCGAACCACGCCTTCGACGGGCAGCCTACCGACCGGATCCAACAGGTGCCTCTGCATGCGCCAGGCGAGTGCCTGCCGCCAGGTGAGCCGCACGATCGCGCTCATCGTTGTTTCTGCAGGAGGAGTTCGCCGATAAGGATGTCGACAGTAAGCCGAGCTCATCAAGGCAGGGCCCGTACGACGCGCCTAGCACCGGAACGGGCGCTCAGAGCTGTCAGCTGGCCCCCTGGTCGCTCGTGGTCTACAGGCTGTTGCCACGACCACACGATCTGGGCGGGTGCTTAAGGATAGGGCGTTGTTCTCGCCCGGGTTGAGGCTCACCGAAGACGATGCGCGGGAGATTCTACGTCATTACGACCTCGGGAGGTTGCGCAGTGTCACCTGGCTTGCGGAGGGATTTCAGAGTGACAACTACACCCTCCTGACGGACCGGGGCAGGTACTGCCTCCGAGTCATCTACGAGAAGGAGCGACGGCTCGAGTACGTCCTGGGCCTGTACACGGTCCTGGCGGACCGTGGGATCCCAACGGCTAGGCCGATCCCCACGGCCGAGGGCCGGCCTTTCATTGCCTTCCGGGGCACCCAGGCAGCGATCCAGTCATTCGTGGAGGGCCTCTCAGCGGCCGACGACCCGAAGCCGGTTTCGGTCTACGGCCACGTGCTCGGAAGGCTTCATACGGCCCTCTCTGCGGCGAACCTTGAGGGGCAGAAGGGGGAGGGGAAGGGGTGCTTGGCGAGCCTACGCATGTTTGCCGATTGGTTTCCGCCCGATCCTTGGTTCCGGCGACAGTATGAAGCCTTAGAGCGGGAGCTTGCCCGCCTCCCGCTCTCCGACTACACCCGATGCGTCGTCCACGGGGACTGCGGGCCGAAGGACTTCTTCTTCGAAGGGGACCGCATCGTTGGCATCTTGGACTTCGGGGCGGCCCATCCGGACTATGTGCTGTATGATCTCGCCACGATGATGATGTATACGCGAACCTTCGCGCAGGAGAAGAGGCCGGAGTACGAGAGCTTCATCCGGACCTACCGCGAGGCCTTTCCCCTGCCGTCGGAAGAGCTCCTCGGCCTCCACGCCATGCTCAGGACAAGGTTCCTCATCCAGGTAGGGTTCAGCTGGAGGCGCTACCGACGGGGGGAGTTCCAGGGCCTTGCGTCCCCCAACGAAAATCTCGAGGGGATCGAGTGGGACAAGGCCATGCTTCAACTCATGGAAGAGATTCCAAGGGATTTCTATTTCCTAGCTCCGGATTAGGAGGCGCTGGGAGGCCATAGCTAGGGAATCGCCTCGCTCCGTCGTATTAGGACGCGGTGACCCTCGTGAAGGAGGCGGACGTTTCCCAGACCTGACACTCCTAGGGGAGCCGACACCGACCGGACCTCGCCAGGCGGTGGATAATGCCCCGAGGATCGCCACGCGGACGGGAGCACGGACCACCTGCCACGGTCGGGGCCGTGGAATCCACGGGTGACGGTCGGAGAAACCATGCCAATCCTTGGCATGTTGTTATTACCCTGTTATCCGCTGAGGCGTTAACCCTGGAACCGTCCCAGACGGCGAGGGGTGGAGGAACCGAAATGGGAGAGCCGAGTTGGTATCGGGCGCTGAGCCATCCCCCGGTGCGGGCGGCGGGGAACGCTGTGGATCTCTCGATCTACCGCGACCCTGGCCAGGCAACGTATGGGACTTTCAAGTGGAAGGCGCCCGCGGAGGGTCTCGTCCAGGTGGGCGGGCCCCATAGCACAGAAACGAAATGGACGGACGAGTTCGAGATCGCCTGGACGAAGGTGGGGTCGGAAGGACCCCTGGTGCTCTTCCTCCATGGCGTCCCGACGAATCGGATGCAGTGGGAGGACATCCAGCGACACGTCGGCCGCTTCGCCGAGACCATCGCCATCGACATGCTGGGCATGGGGGAGAGCACCCAGCCCCGCCTGTATGGGAAGAAGACAGACCCCAGCGACAATGACCTGTGGTTGTGGAAGAACGACGTGGCCTACATCGAGGCCCTCATGCAGCATGAGTACCCTGGCCGGAGGTTCTTCTTCGTGGCCGACGATTGGGGCGGGGGCATCGCCTCCAGCTACGCCGCGGCCCACAACGATCGTCTGGAGGGGTTCATCCTGTTGGACCCAATCGCTTTCGACGGGTACCCGGTGAACGAGATTCAGGCCATCGGACGAGGTTCGCAGATTCCGAACACGCCGGAGGGTGACCAAGCGTTCGCCAACGGCTTCGCCGCCTTCGACCAGACCTTGGTCCAGATCTACAAGACGATGGTATACGACCCCAATGTGTACAACCAGTACAAGCTGCGGTCGATCACGTTCCCGTATGTGGACGTGGACTACGAGCGAAACGCGGCAGGGGATGGCGTAGAGGACGTCGCGAAGTCGACGACGCTCCGCCTGAAGCTGCATGCGATCCGCGTGCTGGCGGATCGGGCGGCCATCCTGAGTCCCGCGTTGCTACTCCCGCATGACCCCGTCGAAAACCCAGAGGGGGTCAAGTACAGCAACATCACGGTTCCTAGCCTCATCATGTGGGGCGAGTTCGACAACATGATGCCGGCGGCACAGACGCAGCGTTTCGCGAACGTGCTGGGAACGGACGACGTGCAGCTGACCTTGGTGCCCCGTGCCGGCCACTTTGCCGGGACTGATCAGCCCCGGTACGTTGGCGACACGATCGTCAATTTCGTACGGCGAGTCAAGGGTCGAGACGCCTTGGCGGACATCAACCTGGGGAACCAGGGGATCTGGAAGGGGGACGAGGCCCTCCTCATCGAGGATCTTCGCACACTTCACGGAGTGAACGGAGGATAGGTTAACCCAGCGTGATAGGCCGCCGCAGGGTACTTAGCCCTCGATACCCACTCCCCTCGGGGAGCGCGATGGCCGAGAGCCCGGGAAGCACCTTGGACAGCTTCGTCTACGAGCAGCCTAGGGCCTCGCTCCCTGTTTGGTACGTGGAGGAAGGGCTGATCGGGCAGGAGGCTCTCCTCAGCCACTTTCAGCCGGGTCGAGGAG
>JBHIBW010000112.1:0-5415 GCA_046759265.1 Thermoplasmata archaeon | reverse complement strand
TCCGACGCTCCTCCTCGGAAGGCAGCTTGGGCACGCCCGAAGTAGACGCCGAGTTCCACTTAAGCCCGCCCCATGGGACCGCGAGCGGCAGCCTTAAGGAACTCCGGGAACGTAGAACGACCATGGCCGTGGAGGTCCAGGCAATCGCGGGCTACCTGGAAGGGCTCCTGCCGGCGAGGGACGCAGTACTCACCCGTCTCGAAGCGGAGGCCCTCAAGGAGAACATCCCCATTGTGGGGCCCAGGGTCGGCGGCATCTTGCAGATGCTGTCCTCCGTCTCCGGCGCACGGCGGATACTCGAGCTCGGGACGGCCGTGGGCTACTCGGCAATCTGGCTCTCCCGGGGAATGGGGAAGGAAGGCAGGCTAATCTCGATGGAAGCGCGGGAGTCCATGGCCGAACGGGCGCGACGCAACGTAGCCGAGGCGGGTCTCGGCGACACGGTCGAGGTTCGATTGGGCGAAGCGCTCTCCCTGCTGCCGGAGGTGGAGGGTCCCTTCGATCTCATCTTCAATGACATCGACAAGGAGTCCTACCCCCAGGTCATCCCCTGGGCGAAGAAGCTCCTCCGCTCGGGGGGCCTGCTCGTCACGGACAACGTCCTCTGGAGCGGTCGGGTCGCTGATCCCGCCGACCAGGACGCCTGGACCGAGGCGATTCGGACGTACAACCGGACCCTGGCCGAAGACGTGGACATGGAGACCGTCATCTTCCCAGTCCGAGACGGCGTCTCGATAAGTGTTAAGAGGAGCTAGCGGCCTCGTCAAATCGGAGCGCTGGAGGGTAGGCCATGGCGGAGGAGTACGGGATCTTCATCGGCGGGGATTGGGTCGAGGCTGCGGGCGAGGGCCAGATCGAGACGACGAATCCTGCCAATGGCGAAGTCCTGGCCTACTTCCCCCAGGGGACCCGAGAGGACGCCCAGCAGGCCATCGACGTGGCGAAGGAGGCCTTCCCAAAGTGGAAGGCGACGCCGCCCGCCCGACGAGGGGAGATCCTCCTGCGGGTGGCCCAGATTCTCCGCGAGAGGAAGGATGACCTCGGGAAGCTGCTGACCCGAGAAACGGGCAAGATCATTGCCGAAGGACGTGGCGAGGTCCAGGAGGCCATCGACTTCTTCGAGTACATCGCGGGGGAAGGCCGTCGCCTTCTGGGCGAGACCGTCGCGACCGAGCTGCCCGACAAGCTTGCGATGACGATGCGCCTTCCCGTGGGCGTCGCGGGCCTCATCACGACGTGGAACTTTCCTATCGCGGTCCCCTCATGGAAGATCGGGGCGGCGCTGGTGAGCGGCTGCAGCCTCGTGTTCAAGCCGTCGTCGGGGACCCCCCTCATCGGTGCGGAACTCGTGAACGCACTCCACGAAGCGGGCCTCCCCTCGGGCGTCGTCAACCTGGTCACGGGGCCCGGCGAGGTGGTGGGGGATGAAATCGTCATGAATCCCCATGTCCGGGCCATCTCCTTCACCGGCGGCGTGGACGCAGGCCGCGAGGTCTACACCAAGGGGGCCTCCCGCCTGGCCAACGTGGGCCTGGAGCTGGGGGGCAAGAATCCCATGATCCTCATGGCCGACGCCGACCAGGACCTGGCCATGGAGGGGCTCCTGTTCGCCGCCTTCGGCACGGCCGGGCAACGATGCACGGCGTGCAGTCGCCTCATCCTCCACCGGAACATCTATGAGGAGTTCTTGGACGAACTCGTGGAGGAGACGGAGAAGCTGAAGGTCGGCGACCCGCTGGATCCCAGCATCGACATGGGCCCGGTCAAGGGCCCCGCCCAGGAGGAGAAGGTCCTCCGGTATGTCGAAATCGGAAAGAAGGAAGGGGCCACGCTGCGCACTGGCGGGACGAAGCTGACCGGGGGCGGGTACGACCTGGGCACCTACATCGCCCCGACGATCTTCGAGGGGAAGCCTGAGATGCGCATCGCCCGCGAGGAGATCTTCGGCCCGTTGCTGACGGTCCTCCAAGCAGGCAGCTACGACGAGGCCGTCCGCATTGCGAACGACACGATCTACGGCTTGTCCTCCTCCATCTACACACAGGACGTGAACCTGGCCTTCCGGGCGATGCACGACATCGAGGCGGGCATCACCTACGTGAACGCGCCGACCATCGGGGCCGAGGTGCAGCTCCCGTTCGGCGGGGTGAAGAACACGGGGAGCGGCCATCGGGAGGCGGGAACCTCCGCCATCGAGGAGTTCACGGAGATCAAGACGGTCTATGTCGACTACAGTGGGGAGCTGCAGAAGGCGCAGATTGAGGACTAAAACCCCGTTCTGTCACTCACCTCAGTGACAAAGTACCTTTTATAACGCCGTAATCCCTTATACCTATTGGGAAGAAAATCACCGCCCCTAGAGGGAACTATGCGGGGGTGGAGGGATTATGACACAGACTCTGATAGAAGAAGAAGTAACCAAGGCCGAGGACACGAAGTGTCCGGAGTGCGGCAGCCACGATTTGGTTAGGGACGACTATCGAGCCGAGCTCGTCTGCAACGCCTGCGGCCTAGTCATTGAGGAAGACATGATCGACCAAGGTCCCGAGTGGCGGGACTTCGACGTCTATAAGAAGTACGGGAACAGCCGGGTCGGCGCTCCGGCCAACCCGATGATTCCGGACAAGGGGCTCTCCACGGAGATCCCCCTCTCCGCCAAGGACGCCCACGGACGATCCCTGTCCTCGCAGGCCCGGATGAAGTTCTACCGGATGCGCATGCTCCACAACCAGGTTCGCCAGTCCAAACGCGGCGAGCGGAGCCTGGGAGAGGGCCTCCGACAGGTGGATCGGTTCGCCTCCCTGATGCGACTGCCGCCGGCCATTCGAGGCGAAGCGGGCATGGTGTACCGGAAGGCGGCCCAGAAGGGCATCGTCCGAGGCCGGAGCATCGCCGTGATCGCGGCGGCCTCCATCTACGTCGCCTGTCGGCTGAACGGGTTCCCCCGGACGCTGCGAGAGATCGTGGACGAACTCAAGGTGGACCGGAAGAAGCTCTCCCGGACCTACACGATCCTCAACCGTCAGCTCAGACTCAAGATTCCCATCCCGAAACCCGAGGACTACCTGCCGCGAATTGCGGAGGCCCTCGAGCTGCAGCCTGCGACGCGGGCCATGGCCGGGGACATGATTCGGGACCTCTCGGCGGAGCCCGCCTTCGCGTCCATGCTCCCCACGGGGACGGTGGCCGGGGCGGTGTACATCGCCTCCATCCTGAACGACGACCGCCGGTCCCAAGACGAGATTTCCAAGACCGCGGGGGTCTCCGAGGTCACCCTGCGAAACCGGGCGCGCCAGATTGCCGACGCGCTGGGCATCCATCCCTTCCCGCCGGAGGGCCGCCCCCTCGTTGGGTGGAAGAGCAACCGCACCTCCCTCACGGCCGACACCTAGGCCGGCGGCGTGACGTCAAAGGCGACGCGGCAGCGATTGCTCCCGGGACCGAAGGTCTGGCTCTCGGCGACCTCGACCGTCCCCAGTCGGGACTCGAGGATGGCCCGGAGGGCCTCCTCCACGAAGCTGCAGACCGTGCGCCCGACGCTTAGCATGCTTCCCGCGTCGATGAAGTTCTCCACCTCGATGGTGAGGGGGTCCTTCGCGATGAGTTCGATGCGGCCGAGGCCGTGCTTCTTCCAGTAAGTGCCCACCTCCTCCATCAGCGCCCCCAGGCTCGAGGCCTGAAACCCGCGTGCGAGCTCCTCTCCGATGCGGTACCCCATGGCCTGGAAGGCGGGACGGCCTCGGTGGCCTAAGAGTTGGACGTACTGGCGGGCCAGCTCCACGGCGGGCTCCGTCACGTCCACGGTCCCGGGCTCGGTGCCCCCGCTCCAGATCTTCTCGGCAATCGTCTCGAGGGCCCGCGCGATCCCCTCGTCGTCCGTCCAGATAGCGATGTCCTCCCCTCGGTAGAAGTTGTCGTCGTCGGGGATGGGGTGGTTCAGGAGGACAACGCGTTGGTCGAAGACGTACCAGTAGATTGGAAGGTGCTCTGTGATGCCCTTGATCTTCGCGAAGCGGGAGATCGTGTCCACCTGCTCCTTGTTCTGAGGGGTGACCGGGAAGGCATAGCGGACCTGCAGGCCCTGCTGGACTTTCTCCTCCAGCGTGAAGATCGCCGACTTGACGATGCGGAAGGGGCTGTTGGGGGTGCCGACCCCGATGATGGACTTCTCCGCCTCGTCGTACATCTTCATGAGGCGCTCGTGGGCGTTGCGGCGTCCGTAGATGGCCTCGAAGCGACCTCGCTCCTCCGCCGCGACCTCGCCCCGGATGGCAAATTCGCGGGACAGGTCCTCGATGCTGCCTTCGATCCCGCGGGCCTCTTCACGAAGGTCTCGTGCCGAGGCCTGAAGGAAGGCCTGGATCGGGACGGGGCGATACCGAAGGGGGGTCTCCGGGATGATTTCGACCAGGCCCCTGTCGTGCAGCTGATTCATGGTGGCGTACACCCGGGTCCGAGGCACGCCCGCGATGGCAGGGATCTGGCTGGCCTTGGAGGCGCCCAGGCCGAGGAGGGCCAGATACACGCGGGCCTGGTACTCCGTAAGCCCCAGGTCCCGCAGGGTCTTGAGCCGCTCGGGCCGCCCGCTCATGGCGCTAAACCATGGGCCGGGGCCCGAAAAAACGTTGGGTCGGACCCGGAGGAACGGCGGTCGTAGCGCCGCTTACGATACCCCAGCCCAACCTTTTATACGGGCCCATACTTGTGCGTAATTGGGACTTGGCCAGGGGTCTCCGCCGGGTGAACGGCCGATGCAGGGCGCAACCAAGGGTTCACAGGTCAACATCGCCGGCCTGCGCTCCAACGACTTTCTCAAGTGGATCAACGAGAACGTCGACGACACCATGCACAAGACGAAGGAGCGCCTCCTGCCGCGCAATCTCGTCGATCGCTTCCTCAACTGGGCGAAGCGGAACTCGCCTTGGCCCCTTCACTGGGGTATCATGTGCTGCGCCATCGAGATGGCCGCCACGTCCGACCCCCGCTTTGATGCGGAGCGGTTCGGCATCATCTACCGGTCGACTCCTCGCCAGACGGACATCCTCCTCCTCAACGGGCCCATCAGCCTGAAGCTCCGCCCGGTGGTCCTGCGCCTTTACGAGCAGATGCCGGACCCGAAGTGGGTCATCGCCATGGGGGAGTGCACGATCTGCGGGGGGCCGTACTACGACTCCTACAGCGTGATCAAGGGATCCTACACGATCGTCCCCACGGACGTCTTCATCCCCGGTTGCCCCGTCCGTCCCGAGGCCCTCCTGGACGGCTTCCTCAAGCTGCGGAAGAAGATTCAGGCCGAGAAGCAGGGATACATCGCCACGCGCACCGGCCGCCTCGTGAGCTCCCGAGAGGGACAGCTCCGTCAGTGGGACCAGGGAGAGATGACCTACGAAGTCCCCCAAGTCCAAGACCCGAAAA
>JBHIBW010000111.1:0-5509 GCA_046759265.1 Thermoplasmata archaeon | reverse complement strand
GATGAGGTCTTGGACTACGCGAACGACTCCCAGTACGGACTGGCCAGCTACATGTTCACCCAGGATCTGCGTGCGGCCATGAAGGCCGCCCAGAAGCTCCGGTTTGGAGAGACCTTCATCAACCAGGTGGGTCCGGAGACCGTCCACGGCTACCACGCGGGCTTTCGGAAGTCCGGGGTGGGCGGCGACGGCTCCTTCCACGGGTTCGAGCACTACTTCGCCCTGAAGACGGTCTATCTCGACTACAGCGACCAGCCCGAGGCTCCGTACATCTTTCCTTACGAGTAGGTCACCTGCCCCCCAGGCCCTCGTAGTCCATACGCGCCCCCTGATCGGCGGAGAGTGCGAGGCGCGTGTAGATCGAGAGGAGGCCCCGGCGGAACCGCGGTTCCTTTGGGGCCCATCGAGCCCGGCGTTCCTCCAGGTCCTCGACCCCCAGATCCAGGCGTCGTTCCGCGATATCGACATGGATGGGGTCCCCGTCCTCGACGAGGGCGATCGGTCCGCCCGCCATGGCTTCGGGACTCACATGACCGATGGCCGGGCCGCGGGTGGCCCCGGAGAACCGGCCGTCTGTGACCAAGACGACCCCCTCCACCAGGTCCGGCTGGGTGGCGATGGCTTCCGTGACGTAGAACTGCTCGGGCATCCCGTTCGCGGCAGGGCCTTCGTAGCGGATGACAATCGCGTGCCCCGGCTCCACCTTCCCTGCGAAGATGGCCTCGGTGGCCTCATCACTTGACTCGAACACCACCGCCTCCCCGGTAAAGGCGTGGAACTTCTCGGGGAGGGCCGCGACCTTGACCACCGCACCGTCAGGCGCGAGGGAACCCCGGAGGACGGCGATGGCTCCCATGCCCAAGGGGTCATTGGAGGTCCGGAGGATGTCCCCTGCCTCCATGGCGTAGTTGGCGAAGTAGCTCCGAGCCCGTCGGAAGAACCCGGATCGCTCTACCTCCTGGAGGTTCTGACCTACCGTCTGGCCCGTCACCGTGAGGGCGTCGAGGTGGAGGAGGTCCTGCAGCTCGCGGACCAACCCCTGGGTTCCCCCCGCGTACCAGAGGTAACTGGCCGGGTGTTCGCCTACGGGCCGACAGTTGACCAAGAACGGGACCTCTCGATTGATCTCGTCGAAGCGGTCCAGCGGTAGGTCGACGCCCACCTCGTAGGCCAGGGCGATGAGGTGCATGATCGTGTTCGTGCTTCCGGAGATGGCCGCGTGGATGACGAGGGCGTTTTCGAAGGCCTCCTGGGTCAGAATCTGCGATGGACGCAGATCCTCCTCTACGAGTCCGAGGACACGCCGCCCCGCTTCTTCGGCAAGTCTGCCGGCATCGAACTTCGTGGCCGGGACGAGGGCGCTGGTGGGGAGGGCCAGTCCAAGCGCTTCGGCCATGATTGCGTTGGTATTCGCGGTGCCCAGGAAGGCACACGTCCCCGTCGTGGGGCATGAATGCAAGGCCAAGTTGTCGTACTCCGCCTGAGCGATCTCCCCCCTGCGTAGCCGGGCCGAGAGGCCGCCCACCTGTTCCAGGGTAACCCCCTGAGGGCCGGGCTCCATGACCCCGCCATGGATGAAGATGGAGGGGATGTCCGTCCGAGCGGCGGCCAGCAACACGCCTGGGGTCCCCTTGTCGGAGCCGGACAAGATGCACATGCCGTCGAAGTGACCGCCTCGTACGTGCATCTCCACCGCGAAGGAGATGACCTCACGACTGGCAAGGGAAAACCGCATGCCTGGCGTCCCCTGGTCGATGCCGTCACAGATGTCGGTGCAGTCGTAGCGCGACGCAGCGCCGCCGGCGGACTGGACGCCCCGGACGACCCAGCGGTCGGCGAGGTCCGGGAGATGGTAGCTGCAGGGCATGCTCTGCCCGCCCGTCGTCTCCACAAGAATCCATGGTCGCTCGAGGTCCTCGATCGTCCACCCGGTCGCTAGGCGAAGGGGATCCGCCTCAGGGGCGATCTTGCGCATCTCCTGGCTGTGCAGCTGGGGCATGGTGCCACCGCCCGTTCCAGCCGTCTTTGGAAATATCTAGCTTTGGGTGGTCTGGGGGGAGCTCAGGCTTCCTCAAGAAGGGGGGCGACGATCTCATCCACCTGTTGCCGCTCCTCCTCGGTCAGGGGACGGACCGGAGGTCGGGAGTGGGCCTCGGTGCCCCAGACCCGCTCTAGGAGATACTTCGCCGCGGCCGGGTAGGTCCCGACCTTCAGCGCGCGGCTGAACCGTGCGAGATCAAGCTGGAGTTTGGTGGCCTCTTCCGTACGGCCTTGCCGCGCGAGATCGTACAGCTCGACCGTCTTCTTGGGAAAGATGTTGCTGGACCCCACCACACCTCCCTGGCCTCCATGCATTACGACGGCGGCGAGAAGAGGGTCCTGGCCCGTCAGGAACGAAACGGTGTCCGGCAATTCGGATATGATGTGGAGGGCCTTGGCCAGGTCCCCCGAGCTGTCCTTGAGGCCATCGATGGTACCATCCCGGGCAAGGTCGAGAATGAGGTCCGCGGGTACGTCAACTCCCGTGAAGAAGGGGAGGTTGTAGGCCATGACAGGGATGTCCACGGCTCCCCGGATGGCCTCGTAGTGGCGGCGAATCCCTATTCCATCTGGCCGGATGTAGAACGGGTGAATCACCATGACGGCATCGGCTCCTGCCCCCTCCGCGTCTCGCGAGAGGTCGATGGCCTGGCGTGTCGAAGGGGCTCCGGTTCCTACGACAACCTGGGCACGGCCGGAGACCTCCTCTACAATGGCCTCCGCCACCATTGCTCGCTCCTTCCGATCCATGGCCGTAAATTCACCCATGCTCGCCATGGGAACGACCCCGTCTACCCCCGCCTTCACAAGGTTCGTGACGTGGCGGATCTGCGCCTCCATGTTTACCTCCCCTCGCGCATCAAAGAAAGTCAGGAGCGGGGTGTAGACTCCCTCAAATGGACGCATCGCCACTGCGACCATGGCCGGCCGTCTACTAAATCCCTGGGGAACCCGCCTCCTGGAGGCCTCGGAAAGGCCGGGTAAGCCCTATTAATCTCTGCACGACACTTCTCGCAGCGTTGATTGCCAACGCGGAGGATCTGGTCGCAAATCGGACTTCCCCCGCCCTGCAAGCCCTGCGGCGCGACGCGTTGGAGATCCTGGCCAGCGCGCTCCGTGCCGTGGACTCCGAAAGGCTTGTCACGAGTCATCTCCGCCTCGAGGGAGAGACTCTGGAGGCTGACAGCCTTCGCTGGGACCTGGATGAGATCGAGAGCCTTCGTCTGCTCGCCGTGGGGAAGGCGAGTCTCCCCATGGCCCGGGCCGTTCTCAGCATTGTCGAACCGAAGGAGACCTTGATCATCACGGCGGTGGAAGAGTTGCCGGAGGCCACCTCGGTCTCGGTGATTCAGGCATCCCATCCGGTGCCCGGGGAGGGGAGCCTGCAAGCGGGTCGAGAAGCTCTCGCGATGGCGGAGCGATCGGGGCCTCGGGACCTTTTCATCCTCCTCCTATCGGGCGGCGGGTCCGCGATGCTGGAGCACTCCGATCTCCCCTTGCACGCGCTGGAAGAGACCACCCGGATTCTCCTCCGCGGCGGAATGGATACCGGGTCGATGAACGTTGTTCGGAAGCACTTATCACTGGTTAAAGGAGGCTGGCTCGGAAAGGCCGCGGTCCGGAGGGGAGGCGCCGGCCTGGCCCTGGCGCTGAGTGATGTGGTGGGGGATGCGCCCACGGACATCGCGTCAGGTCCCAGCGTTCCCGATCCCTCGACGTTCCGTGAAGCACGCCAGGTTCTCGAAGACCGCGATCTCTGGGATATCGTACCCGACACCGTGAGAGTCAAGCTCCAGGCGGGCCTCGACGGGGAGGTGGATGAGACGCCTAAACCGGGCGACGCCGAGATGGATCGCTTTCCCCTTCGGATTGTTGGCGGCATTCGCGACGCCTGCAAGGAGGCAATTGCCGAGGGGGACCGCAGAGGGTACCGGACTCACTCGTACGGAAGCCAGGTGGAGGGCGAGACTCGAGCCGTCGCCAAGGACCTGCTCGCCACTGGGGTTTCCGTGCAGGAAACGGGGAGTCCCATCGCGGCTCCCGGCCTCATTGTGGTTGGAGGCGAGACGACCTTCCAGGTTCGGGGCTCAGGCTTGGGGGGGCGAAATCTCGAGCTTGTTCTAGCCACCGTCCGAGGTCTGCGAGACCGACCCATCGTTCTCCTCTCCTGCGACACCGATGGACGCGACGGGGAGACGGATGTTGCAGGCGCTGTCGCGGACGGGGAGACCCTCGGTCGCGCCCATGCAGCAGGCTGGCAGCCTGAGGTTTTCCAAGCTGAGAGTGACTCGTACAGTTTCTTCTCGCATCTGGGCGATGTAATCCGTACTGGCCCTACAAAGACGAACGTGATGGACCTGCAACTCGTCCTGATCGGACTCCCCTCTGATGAGGGTCGGGGGCAGACACCCGACAAGCTCTTCGTTGGCGATCCTCCCTAGACGTCGGAGGAAGCCGGACAGTGCCCTTGGAAGCGGAACCTAAGGTTCCGATGGTGGGGGTGCCAAGAGTGGGGCCTTGAGCAGCCTCCGCAGTAAGTCTGCTTGACCTGTCGGACTCAGAGTTACCTCACGAGGGAGGCCCGATGCTCAGACAAACTGATTCACGACTCCATCTCAAGGCAGTCTGTCAAGTGGGTGAAGAGGAAAGAAGGAAATGAGCGGCGGCGGCCCGTCTTCCATGAGGGGGAGGTCGGGACGCCGCCTGCATCTGGATTCCGTGATTCGTTTCCATGCCATAGAGATCCTCATATGACCTGATGTCCTGAAATTATTTTCACCTTTCCCTATTTGTCCATCTAAGAATGTTCTTCTATATACTAAAGTGTAGGAAGTAGGAAATAGCCTGCTTCTTCTCCCTTGATAGCAAGGAGGGGGCTCGAATCTCTGTAATTTCCGCTAGGGACCATCCACGATGGATTTGGATCGCCATCTCCGTCATCGTATTGCTTGTGGTAGTAGTGCTGAGTGGTGGAGTCGTCGGGGCCAGGGGGCCGTCCATCAGTTCCGCCACGGTGACCGTAATCAATTCGACTACCGAGCTGGACGAGTCAGAGGATCTGATCTATACTTATTCACGTGTCAAAGTCTCTGAGCGCCTCGAGGGAGCTTTCATCCCGAAGGAGATCGTGATTCGGACGCTGGGGGGGACGGTTGACAACATCACGTTATTTGCCATGCCGCACTTTCGCCTGGTTCCCGGCCAAGTGTACAATACCCGTCTGAGCCAGTTGAGGGATGACATCTACACATTCGATAGGGGGCCAGGGGCCTATGCGCCCGCATCCTCAGGTGCGCCTGGGGCAGCCTCAAGCTCTTCCAAAACGGGAGGTCTGGGATACCAACTCACGTGGGGACATTGGGCAGGCTACGGCACGGGCTATTACATCAACTCTGCCGGTACCTTGGATATGACGGGGGAGAACGGCATCGTTATTGATGCTTTTGACCGTTGGACTGACGACCCCGTG
>JBHIBW010000110.1:0-5671 GCA_046759265.1 Thermoplasmata archaeon | reverse complement strand
GCCCGGCACTGCCGAGGGCGGCCCCTTCGCAGCTCTGGCACCCTACTTCATCCAGCTGGGTGTCGTGACCGCCGCCATCGTCGGCCTGGTCGCGTACCAGGCCCTCCGGAGGAAACCGCAGGCCTAGGCCAACCTCACCCCCCGGGCCGCTCACTCATATAGGCCCGGGGGGCCTTCCCCCCTTTATCGATGACTGAAATCGCCCCAGAGTGGGTCGCGGAACTCAAGAAAGGATCGGTACAGATGCTCTTGCTAGCGGTCTTGGAGGAAGCCCCGAAGTACGGCTTCCAGATCATCCGCGAACTCCGTGAGGCGACCAACGGGTTCTTCGATCTGAAGGAAGGGACCCTCTACCCCGCGCTTCGGCGCCTTGAGGGGAAGGGATACCTGGAGGGCCGCTGGAACACGGAGTCCGAGGGTGGCCCGCGCAAGTATTATCACATGACCGACTCGGGACGGAACGCATTAAAGGACGCCACCAAAGTTTGGGAGGAACTCGTATGGAGCTCCAATCAGGTCCTCAAGAAGGCGGAGTAGGCTCCGTCGACCGGTATATCGGCCAGGTGGCCCGCCACCTCGCCGGAATCTCCGGAAAGCACCGTCAAGATGTGCTTCTGGAGTTGCGCTCCAATATCATGGCGCAGGCCGAGGCCGAGGGCGGAGATGTCACGATGGTGGTCGAACGGCTAGCGCCCGCCCGGGAGACCGCCCAGTCCTACATCGACCTGTATGGGTACGGCCTCCTTCCGAAACTCCTCGCCTTTCTCCTTGCCGCCGGCCTCGCCTTCTTGACGCTCCCCTTTGCCCTCCTCCCTTCGAGCATCCTGGGGACGGCGTGGCTCTCCAATCTCGCCCTCGTGATCCTTCTCCTCTTCCTCATCGTTGTCGGCCTGAAGCTGGGCCGGCCGGTCGCGCTCGCCGCGGGGGTGGGGGTGGCAGCGGTTCGCTTTGGCGGTCTTACAGTGGCCCTGGTCGGATCGGTCCCGGACGTGGCCCAGCCTGCCGCACTTCTCGCCTTCGTGCTGACCACGGTCGCCCTTGCGTTCGCGGGGTTCATCGCCGCTCCCCGGCGTCCGACGCCCCGCACGGCGTGAGGGTTCAGCCGCTGCTTTGGGCCCGAAAGTCCGCGATGATCTGTTCGTGGTCGAAGGCCATTTCGGGAAGGGTGTCGAGGCCCAATTGGGCCACACCAGCGGCATCCGACCCGGTCGATAAGGTGCCCCCCGTGGGCTCCAATGCGTAGACCACGGAGATGACGTGCCCCCGTGGGTCTCGGTCGGGCCGGGAGTAGACCCCAACCAACGAGACGACCCTCGTTTCCAGGCCGGTCTCCTCACGAACCTCCCGGACCACGGCCTCCTCCAGACTCTCTCCGTACTCCACCAACCCCCCCGGGATCGCGACCTGCCCGCGGAAGGGGTCGTACCGGCGCTCAATTGCGACCAGCTTTCCGTCCAGAAGCACAATCCCATCCACCGCGAGGAGGGGGGCCTGAAGCTTGGGCACCTCATGGGCCTCGTGCGCCGCCTTGCGATGCTCAAACTCTTCAAGCAGTGCCGCGCCGAGGGTCGAGGCGCGCAATCGTGAGCCGGATCGGTCCAGTGGGTCCTCCCCGCGACGAGACCGGACCTGGCCGCGCCATCTTCCCACCGCGGAGGACGAGAGACCGGCCTGGGCCGTCGCGTGCCCCAGAGGGAGTCCGGCTTCGAGTCCTACGATGAGTGCCCGCAGGCGGTCGTTCATGAGGAGCACCCCCTCGTCCTCCAGCCGCGTCTGGACTACCAGCTCAGCCATGAAGCATCCAAAGGCCCCGGGGCCCGCTTATATTCGATGGGTCTCCGTTCCGGAGTCGCGGCCGAGAAGGTTTAAATCATCGCGCTAGCTAAAACTCGACGTCTCCGCGGAGGGAGTTTCGACTTATGTCTGAATTGGATCTGGTGGAGTGGGCCGTGGAAGAGGCCCGGAATCGGGGCGCGAGCTACGCCGAAGGCCGTTACGAGGGCCAGCGCCAGGAGCAGTTTCTGCTCAAGAACGGGAACTTGGACGTGCTCTTCAACGGCAACGACCGCGGGCTGGGTGTCCGCGTCTTGTACGACGGGGCCTTGGGGTTCGCGGCCGGCAACGACGTGACCCAGGACGGCGCCCGCACTCTGGTCGAGGACGCCATCGCGATTGCGAAGAGCGGGAGCCGCAAGCAGAAGATTGTCTTCACCGAGGAGCCGGCCGTGGAGGCGGAGTGGAAAGTCCCGGAGAAGAAACCGCTCCTCGACACGCCGGTGGAAGAGAAGCTGGAGGCCGTCACCCACGTGGATCGGGAACTCACCGACCTCGGGCTGAACCTCGCCGCGCGCATCTTCTCGTGGTCCGCGACCGGGATTGACAAGTACTTCGTGAACAGCGACGGGGCAAAGATCCACTCCTACTCGCCCCGGGCGCGGATGTTCTACTTCCTGACGGTCACCCACAACGGCGACGTCGAGCAGGGCTCCCGCAGCCTGGGGTATGGTGGGGGCTGGGAGGCGTTCGAGGATTGGGACACGATGAACCGACTCCTGGAGGATGCGCGCTCCCTCCAGAGTGCGCTGGAGGAGGGAAAGAAGTCCCCCGAGGGGAAGATGGACCTCGTCGCCGGCCCCCAGGTGGCCGGAATCGCGAGCCACGAGTCCTGCGGCCACCCCACGGAGGCGGACCGCATCCTGGGCCGGGAGGCCTCCCAAGCCGGGAAGTCCTTCATCACCCCGGACTCCATCGGCGAACGCGTCGGGAGCGACGTGGTCAACGTGGTGGACGACCCGACGGTCCCGAACACGATCGCCTACTACGAGTACGACGACGAAGGCGTGAGGGCCCGGAGACGCCACCTCTACAAGGACGGCCTGATCAACGAGTTCCTCCAGAACCGGGAGACCGCGTCCGTCCTCGGGACGACCAGCAACGGCGCGGCTCGTGCCGTGAATTACAACGTCGAAGCCATCGTCCGCATGGCCAACACCTTCGTCGAGCCCCAGGACTGGACCGTCGAGGAGATGATCGAGGGGGTCAAGGACGGCATCTACATGAAGACGTTCAGCGAGTGGAACATCGACGACAAGCGGTACAACGGCAAGTACGTGGGACGGGAGGCCTACCGCATTGAGAATGGTGAGATCGGTCCCCCCGTCCGGAATACCGTCGTCGAGCTGACGACGCCTGCTTGGTGGTCCGCCGTCGACGCCGTGGGGAAGGATCTCGAGTTCGAGGCCGGTTTCTGCGGCAAGTCCGACCCGACCCAGAGCCTGGATGCGATGCTGGGCGGGCCGACGATTCGACTGCGTGACGTGTACTTGAGGTGATTGCAATGGGAGATTACGCGGGGATCGCGGAGCGCATCGTCAACCGAGCCGTGAAGCAGGGCGCCGACGACGTGATCGCGGGGATCGGCGTCAACCGGTCCTACCAGGTCCGCTTCGCACAGAATGAGCCGGTCATCAGCAACCGTTGGCGCGAGGTGGGCGCCCTCGCGGGCGTCGTCGTCCAGAAGCGGGTGGTGGGCACGGAGATCAGGGACTTGGATCGTGTGGACGAAGCCGTCGACGACCTCGTCGCTACGGCCCGAAAGTCCCAGGAGAACCCCCAATACGGGGGGATCGCCCAGGGGCCCTTTGAGTACAAGTCATCGGCGCCCGATCCGAAGATTCTCGATCTCACCGACGGGGGGGATCTCGTGTACGCCGCCGTCAACGCCGCCCTCGAAGAGGGGGCGAAGGAGACTGCAGGCAGTTTCTGGAAGTACGACCACGAGACCTTCCTGCACACCTCGAACGACGCGGTGGGACGCCAGCGTGGCGGGAGTCTCTCCCTTACGATTCGGGCCATGGCAGGTCCCGAGTCGAGCGGCCATGATGTGGCCTGCGCCACGAGCGCCGCCGCCTTTCTGCCGCAAGATGCAGGGCGAC
Organism: Thermoplasmata archaeon; assembly: GCA_046759265.1. Lineage (GTDB taxonomy): Archaea > Thermoplasmatota > Thermoplasmata > RBG-16-68-12 > JAJISG01 > JAJISK01. The sequence goes on along the minus strand of JBHIBW010000110.1, from coordinate 1,736 downwards.
ACGCGGGGGAGATCGCCGCGATGGCAAAAGCCCCGAAACAGGGAGAGCCGGGGAATTATGACATCCTCTTCGAGCCCCTGGTCGTCGGCGCCCTCGTGAACGAAATCGGAGCCCGGGCTTCCGCCTTCGCCGTGTTGGCCGGCCTCTCGCCTTTCAAGGACAAGGTCGGCGAGAAGGTGGCCGCCGCGGGGGTCAGCGTCGTGGACGATGGAAGCGCGGACTCCCTGGGTGAACGTGCCTTTGATGAAGAAGGGGTTCCCGCCCAGCGCAACACGTTGGTCGAGAATGGAGTCTTCCAGACCTACCTTCACAATACCTCCACGGCCAAGCTCTTCGAAACGGAGACGACGGGAAACGCGGGTTTCATCAGTCCTGAGCCTCACGCACTCTTCATCGAGCCGGGCGACTGGACGCGCGACGAGATGGTGGCCGAGGTGAAGGATGGCCTGTGGGTGACCAACACCTGGTACACCCGATACGCCTCCTACATCACCGGCGACTTCAGCACGATCCCACGGGACGGAATCTTCCGAATCGAGAACGGGGAGATCACCGGCGTCTGGAAGGACGTCCGCCTCACGGACAACCTTATCCACCTGTGGAGCCAGGTCGAGGGTTTCGGGAAGGAAGCCCAGCAGGTGAAGTGGTGGTACGAAGTGCCCACGCCCTCCGTCGTGCCCCACATGCTCGCGCGCGACATCGGGATTACGCGGTCCGCCGAGTGAGGTGGAGGTTACTCCTCCTTTCGTCCCTCCATGGGCACACGGAGGCCATGGGCCCGAGCGAAACCCAGGGCCGCCGGATAGCCCGCATCCGCGTGGCGGAGGACACCCAATCCGGGATCGGAAGTAAAGACCCGCTCGACCCGCCAATCAGCCTCCTTTGACCCGTCGGCCACCACCGTGACCCCCGCGTGGACGGAGTAGCCGACACCGACGCCCCCTCCGCTATGGAGTGCCACGAGGTCGGCTCCGGAAGCCGTGTTGAGGAGGGCGTTCAGCAGAGGCCAATCGGCCACGGCATCCGAACCGTCTCGCATCCCCTCGGTCTCCCGGGTGGGGGAGGCCACCGAGCCGCTGTCGAGGTGGTCGCGGGTGATGACGATGGGGGCCTCGAGGTCTCCGGTGCGCACCATCTCGTTGATGCGTCCGGCAAAGCGCGCGCGCTCACCAAAGCCCAGCCAACACACCCGGGCCGGAAGCCCTTCCCATGGGAGATTTTTCTCTGCGAGCCGGATCCAACGGGTCAGCTGAAGGTTCTCGGGAAAGAGCTGCAGGACCACCTCGTCCGTCCGGAGGATGTCTTCCGGTTCCCCCGAGACGGCCACCCAGCGGAAGGGTCCTCTTCCTTCGGTGAACATAGGTCGGATGTAGAGCTTCACGAACCCCTCGAAGCCGAAGGCGTCCTCCAGGCCGGCGTCTTGCGCCTGGCCTCGGATGTTGTTTCCGTACTCGAAGACGACGGATCCCGCGTCCTGGAAGGCGAGCATGGCCTTCACGTGGTCCACGATGGAGGCACGGGATTGGCGTAGGTATTCCTCGGGCTCGGATCGGCGGAGATTCGCGGCCTCCTCAAGGCTCAACCCGGCGGGGATGTAGCCTTCCAACGGATCGTGGGCCGAGGTCTGATCGGTAACCACGTCGGGATGAAACCCGCGGCGCACGAGTTCGGGGTGCACCTCGGCGCAGTTGCCGATCAAGGCCACCGAAGCGGGTTCCCTCGCTTCGGCCGCGGCC
>JBHIBW010000109.1:0-5757 GCA_046759265.1 Thermoplasmata archaeon | reverse complement strand
AGGCCGCCAGGGGGGGGGGGGGGGGGTTCGCGATTGGGTCAATCCCGCTCACTTAACTTTTTCTCCCCGAACCGACTTAACTGCGGAGGTCGAGTCATTTCATTGAGCGACTCCGAGGAGGCCGGAACATGGTTGTCGGAATCGAATACGAAGGTCTTTCCCTCTCTCAATGCGAGGAGTGTGGACTAGGGTACGAAACCCTGCCACTTGCGCTTGCCTGCGAAGACCATTGCCGAACCCACATGGCTTGTTCTCTAGTGATCGCGCGCCAGGCACTTTACGTCCCGCGCCATCCGCCGGCTCCCATCAATCACCAGGGCGCAGAAGATTGAGTCGACGACCAGTCTCTCGTCCGAGGCCAGTCCCACCGATTCCGGTTCGGTCTCTCTAGGCCTCTGGCCTTCGTGTCTGCGAGACATAGATGCCCACAAAGGATGCCACGAGGACGGCCAGATAGAGGACCCCGCTGACCGCCAGAAACATCGCGACGGATCGGGCGAGAGGCGTGACGGGACGAATGTCCCCGTATCCGAGGGTGGTCTGCGTGACGAAGCTGAAGTAGACGAGGTCGCCGCTGAGGGCCGTCTCGGTGGACAAGGAGACCCCAACCAAGGCCTCCGGTTGCCACGCCGTGATGGCCGCGAAGGCAAAGGCGCCTGTCACCCCCAGAAGCAGATAAACCGAGAGGGCACCCCAGAGGACCTCCGCGGTGACTCTCTTAGCCCGGAGAAGAGGGGGCAGAATGGCTGCGACTGTCACCGCTAGGAAGAGGATTGAGAGGATCCGGCCTGCTCCGAGGAGGGGGGGAACTCCGAGAAGGATGCCGGCCCACATCGCAGCGACAGACGCCAGGAAGAGGACGAGCCCAATCCGGAAGTGGCCCTTTCGCTCGGCCACGACGTTGAGGGAAGCGAGCAGAACGAAGCTGAGCAGAACGGACACGACGCCCCTCCCAATCGAGTCCGGGCTGAGGACGGGGGTGAGAAAGAGGGCCAACACCAGCGTTCCGAACAGGGTCCTTCCGGGCTTCGCGCGGATTCGTTCGAGGAGACCGATTGCCTCACCTCCAGGAGCACGTGGCCTTGAATCGGCCTGAGTAGGCGGTTCCAGCTTTAGGTTTGCTGTCGAGACCGCCCTCCGCGGCAGCTCTTTCGATGCGGAGCCAGGGCCGTGCGATCGACGACGGACGGGTCCCCATTCTTCTTGGAGGAGGGTGTCCAGGGGAGCATGGCTCAACGTGTTCGCGTGGCCTCAGTCTCAGACATTCCCGCCGGGACCATGAAGACATTCGAGGCGGAAGGGCAGGACATCCTCGTGGCGAACATCGAGGGCCGACTTCGCGCGATCGGCGCGATCTGCACGCACCGGGAGTGGGACTTGAGTGAGGGGGAACTCGAAGGCAATTTCGTGACGTGTGCCGGGCACGGCAGCGTCTTCGACCTAAGAACGGGTCAAGGAGAATACATGCGTCCGATTCCCCCCGAACCCACCTACCCGGTCACCGTCGCCGACGGGGACGTGTTCGTGGAATTGTAAGGAACGAGCGGGGGACCGGGCCTGCGCCTCTAGGCTCTACTCCTCAGATTCTGGAATCTCGTTGAGCTGCGCAAGAAGGACTTCCATCTCTTCGTCATCCGTGATCTTTTCGCCCTCCTGTCGCGCGAGAAGGATGTATCGCTTCGCTTCCCAGGAGTCTCCCGCCGCACTGTGCGCACGGGCCACCCCCTCGTAGGCCGAGGCGCGATGGAAACCAGAAATCCCGTTCTCTTCGATAATCTCGAGGGACCGCATGGCGTGACGGAGGGCGGCCCGTGGCTGGCCGAGGGTCGAGTGTACCCGCGCGATCTGCCATTCCCCCACCGCGAGGTTCACGGGTTCGCCGATCTCGCCCCAGTGAAAACGAGATGCATGTGCGGCGTGAACCATTCGTTCGTCCTCCCTGGCCGACCGGTCCTCCTTGTCGAGGAGGTCCCACGTCAGATTGAAGAGGTCGGCCGCGAACCGTCGATGGCTCTCGTCAACCGTGTACCGCTTTTCTTCGCCCGTATCACTCACCCCTACGAGACGGAGCTACCTCCGGTCCGCGATGTCCCTCTGATGGATTCCGAGGGACGCAAGCTGAGCTTCGCACCAGGGACTGAGACACCGTCCAGTCTCAGGCCTCAGGCTCCTCCGGCGGGGCCGGTGGCTGCTCCGGCGGTGCGGGCGGCTCGGTCGGGGCCGGCACGGCCATCTTCACGCCTGCGGCGCCCGATGCGATCGCGGCGATGCCTCCGAAGATCAGTCCGATGCTCAGGAAGGCGACCGCCAACCCAAGACCGAAGATCGGGTCCGCGAGGACCATGAAGGACAGGACCAGGGCGAGAACGCCGACGATGATGCCCAGCGCCTTGAACCCGCCCGGAAGATTCGGATTGGATCCGTCGATGGCGATCCGGCTGATGCCCCAGAACAAGAGGCCGAAGGCCAGGAAGATGACAATGACGCTGAACTCCGCCCCCGGAATGAACAGAATCAGGGCGAGCAGGCCCAACGCCAGGACGCCCGTGATCACGCCCAAGGCACGGGCCCCCCCAGGGAGCGCCGTGTTCCCGATTCCTGCCACGATCGATACGATGCCGTTGAGAAGCAGACCCACTACGAGGATGACGACCAACAGGCTGAGCCCGAGGTCGGGGAAAATGAGGACAGAGGTTCCCAGACCAAGGGCGATGAGGCCGAGTCCGATGTAGAGGGCGCGCAAGCCCGAGGATGCTCTTTCAGCTTCCATAAACCTCCCCGGCGCTCGAAAGAAGGTCCCATATAAAAACGCTTCCCGGTGCCAGAAGACAGCCCCTGGCATGCCTCGAAACCTATGAATCCCACACCCGACGGGCAACCCGACTTACGAGGCCGAGTTTCGCTCTTTGCGTTCCCGGCGTGATCGCATTGCCACGGGCGACCGATGCAAACCCGCACTGCGTGCTCAGAGCCAAACGGTCGAGGGGAATGTAGCGGGACGCCTGTTCGATGCGAGCCTCGAGTTCCTCTTCCGTCTCCTCGCGAGGCCACTTCGTGGTGACCAGGCCGAGGACCACGACCTTTTCCTCGGGCACCTCCTCAAGCGGACCAAAGTCGCCCGATCGCTCATCGTCGTACTCCAAAAGCAACCGGTCCGCGTGGATGCGTCCGAAGATTTCCTTCGCCAGCGCGGCGTAGCTTCCCTTGGCCATGTACCGGCTCGCGTCGTTCCCGCGGCAGATGTGGAGACCGAAGGTCACATTCGGATGCCCCTCGATGATCTCGTTGATGAGCTCGACGCCCGCACGGATCGTTCGTTCCGGGGGGAACCCCTTCTTTGCGAACCACCGCTGCTGGTGGGGATCGAGCATCATCCCGAACTCGGGCGCGTCGACCTGGATGTACGTCGCTCCCAGCCGGGCAAGCTCATTCACCTCATCCCGTAGGAGGCGCGCCACCTCCTTCAGGTAGGCCCGGGTCGATGGGTACGCTTGGTCCGAGACGCCAGGGAGCCAATAGTACGCATACATGGTGGGACTTGGAATCGTGACCTTGACCGGCCGGTCTGTCCGTCCCCGCAGGTACGCGAATTCCTCCGCGGAGAGGTGACGTCGCCGCTCGATTGGGCGCACCAGGGCGACGGTTACGGGGCTCGTCTCTTTCTTCCCATCCAGGTTGAACCAGTCGACCGTGTTTCCTTTCACGGACTCGAAGCCCTCCGTTGCCTGGACGAGTTGGCTGGCGAACACGCTCCGGCGCATTTCCCCGTCGGTAAGGACATCGACACCCGCCTGCTCCTGGGTCGCCACACACTCGTCCACGGCCCGGTCCTCGATCTCCTTGAAGGCCGCATCCGAGAGCTGGCCGCCGGCGTGCTTGTCCCGGGCCTCCAACAGATAGGGCGGACGCAACATGCTCCCAATCACCTCGGCGCGAAAGGCGTCGGCGCCCTGAGACGTCACTCTTCGCTCTCCGTCTTGCTTCCCTCCCGCAGGATCTCGAAGCTCAAGGCCTCCGTCGGGCACCTCTTGATGGCGGCGATGATCTCCTCCAGCGGCGCGCGCTCCGCGTCGACCCAAGGTCGATTCCGAAGGTCAAAGACGTCCGGGAGGGTGCGGAGGCACTCCGCCGCGTGGACGCAGACTTCGGGGTCGTACCGAATGAGAATCCCTTCCCCCCGGTACTCGCGAACCTGTCCGCCTTCGGGGCGCCCTCGCTGGTCTGCGCGTGTCACATAAGCGCGGGAGGGGATCGCGGCCCGTCGCTGGACCTCGACGTATGTGAGGGCGCCCATGACCAGCCCTAAGACCACCAACACCGCGATGGGGTTCGTTGATCCGCCCAAGAAGGCGGCCGGCAGGATGCCCAGCGAGGCCAGGCCGTACGTCGTGCTCAGGCGCCGATGTTCGCCGGGAGGGTAGGTGACGAACTGGAGACCGTAGAACGCGCCGACCCACAAGCCGAGCCCACCGCCCAAAAGCCAAAGAGTGCTGACCGAGAAATCGGCCCGGCTGGCCTCGACGACGATATGTTCGATCCCCACCCCCATGGCGATGATGCCGAGGACCATCGGCAGGTGGAACAGGGTGTAGGCATGGCCGTTCCCTAACGTGCACTGAAGGGGGGCCCGGTCCACGTACCCAAAGTAGTTCCACCAGATCGCGACGGCGAGCCCAAACCCGATGAGGGCCGCCATCACCGCGACGGGGTTCCAGTTCACGTCGGCAACGCCCAGGAAAATCGCCAGGACCGTTTCGCCGAGAACGATGATGGTGAAGAGGCCGAACCGTTCCGGCATGTGGGAGGTATGGACGGGGAATCGTCGGGAGACGCCCCGGGCGAGGACGAAGGTCCCCACCTCCACGGCGAGGCCGACGGCCCAGAGGACAAATCGGAAGGGGGGCGGAACGGCGATGGAGACAAGCCAGAGGCCCGCACCGAGTCCATACCCGGCGAGGAAGGCGTTGCTCAACCGCCTCGCCTCCGGGTACTCCCCTCGAGCCCGCACGTACAGAACCAACAAGGTCGAGCGCGTCAGGACGTACGCTGCCGCGAACCCGGCGGAACCGGCGCCGGTGGCTCCCGGGATCTGGATGGCCATCGCGGCGGCGCCGACCATCTGGAGCAGTACCAGGCTCCGCTGGAAGGTGGTGTCCCGCCCGAAGCGCGAGGCGAAGATGGTCTGCCCTGCCCAGGACCACCAGACCGGGATGAAGAGCCCGACGAAGACCGCGAACCCGGTGAGGCTGATGCCCTGACTCAGTCCGGCGGCCAGGAACGCGACGGCAACCACGTAGACGAGGTCGTAAAACAGCTCCAACCAGCTGGCGTGGCGATGTTCGAGCGTTGAGACTGCGGAGGGGGCGTCCGTTGCGGCCGAAGCCGCGGCGGATTCGGTCATCGGCGTACGCAATACGGCGCGACTCGGGTTAAAGGATTAGTGAGGAGGCACAGTCCCCCTGCCCACTGGGTACAGACCGGCTGCCCGTGCGATCCATCCCGCCGCGACGAGTAGAACCTAAATAACGTGAGCCAACTAAATTGGACTGGAGCATAGCATGAAGACGACGGTGCTTACCGACCGGCCCATTCAGGAGACGGGGTACTACTGGTGCGAGACCTGCGACGCGGAGGGGATTGGGGCCGGAGTCTACCTTGTGGCGGGCGACCGTGCCCCGTCTTGCATGCGCCATCAGGCTGTCACCTTTCTGAGGGTTGGCTAGAACGGAGGACGTTGTATGTCTGACTTTGTTATCC
>JBHIBW010000108.1:0-5856 GCA_046759265.1 Thermoplasmata archaeon | reverse complement strand
TCCTCCAGCAGACGCTCCACGAAGCGGGTCTCCAACGCGACCCGGGAATCCTCCAAGACCCTTTCGGCAAGCCCACCCCGGAGGGCCTCCTGGATGCCCGTGATGCCAGGATGGCCGGTGGCAAAGCTCGTGGCTTCCGCGAACAAGTCGGGCTTCCGCTCTCGGCCGAACCGAAGGAAGTCCTCGCGAGCGAATCCGGGACCCAGAACGATGAGGCCTGGCGGGTCAAGTTGACGCACCTTCTCCAGGACCTGTCCGTAGTACTCCTCCTTCGGCGGCTCCTCCGCCTCGTACATCTTGCCGGCGGTCCGGCCCCGAATCTCCGCCACCTCGCGGATGCCCGACTGATGCATCTGGGCCACCAGGGCCTCCTCGTCGTCGAGGGAAACGAGCGTCATCAGCGGCTTCTCGGTCGCCTCCACCGCCTCTCGGATGCGCTGCAGCTGCGAATCCCGCCACGCCTTCACGATCTCCAAGGGCGCGCCGGCGACCACGTTCAGTGTGTGGTGGGCCCCGAGGTCCATCGCTCCCTCCTCAATCAGGCCGTGGACCCGGAGCCGGTCCGTGAACTCGTCGTACTCCCGACGCTCGACCCGGAGGCTCAGGGTCACCCGCTTCTTCTCGCCGCGCTCGGGGCGCACCTTGTCCGTCTGGCGCTCCTCCCGACGCTTCGTCGAGGCGCGGACCAGATCCCCCTCCTCGACGAGGTTGAACAGGTGCCAGAGGTCGTCCAGGTTCTGGGGAAGGAGCTCGATGCTCCCCAGCTTGAGATCTTCCTTCAGAACCCGCACGGGGAACGCAGGGAGACCCGGTTATTTGTGGCTATCGCGGTCACTGGGCGATGCCGTAGCCGATGAGGCGCCAGCGGCCTCCGATGCGACGGCTGATCGCGGCCCGCTGACCGGCCTCCGAGGCGACGGGGATCTTCAGGGTGAGGTCGGCCTCGCCATCCCGGGCGGATGTGACCACGCCCACCGTCGTGGCCGTGCCCACGCTGAGCATAAGGGGCTCGTTCGTCCGGATCGCCTCCACCCGGCGCTCCTCCTCCGTCCCCACGACCCGGTCGAGCAGCTCCGTCCCGAGGGTGATGCGCCCGGCCACCTCCGGGAGCTCCCCAGGCTTGCCGGCCACCCGCCCCAGCATAGCATCCGACTTCGTCAGGCTGGGATCGAGGTTGGTTCCGATGGCCACCAGCCCCCCGGGTCGCACATCCTTGCGCACCTTACCCCCGGCCCGGAGCGAGACCACTTCCGTCGTGATCTCCTCCATGGACGCCTTGCCCTCGGCCTCGACCCGACGACCCGGGCGAATCTCGATCTCGTCGCCCTTCTTCATCGCGCCTTGGAGGAGGCTCCCGCCCAGGACGCCCCCCACCAGTTTCTCCGGGCCCGTCCCCGGCGTATTCACGTCGAAGGAGCGGGCGATGAACATGCGCGACGCCTCCTTCCGATCGAACTTCTTCGTGGGGATCGTCCGCTCGATTTCCATAATGAGGGCGTCGACGTTGATGTTGTGGTGCGCGGAGATGGGGACGATGGGCGCCCCCTCCGCGGGGGTCCCTTGGAGGAAGGCCTCGATCTCCTCCATGTTCGCCTTGGCCTCCTCCGCCGTGACCAGGTCGATCTTGTTCTGGACCACGATGATGTGCTTCACCCCGACGATGGTGAGCGCCATGAGGTGCTCCTTCGTCTGGGGCTGGGGCACAGACTCGTTGGCCGCGATGAGGAGGAGGGCGCCGTCCATGATGGCGGCCCCGGAGAGCATGGTGGCCATGAGGGTCTCGTGGCCCGGGGAGTCCACGAAGCTCACGGCCCGGAGGAACTTCGCCTCCCCGTCGTCCGCGCACTTGGGGGAGGTGCCGTAGGCCCGGGCCCCTCGCTTCTTGGGGCACTTGTAGAAGGCCGCATCGGCGTAGCCAAGCCGGATGGAGATGCCGCGCTTGATCTCCTCGCTGTGGCGGTCGGTGACCTCCCCCGTCAGGAGCTTGGCCAGGGTGGTCTTGCCGTGGTCCACGTGCCCGATGAGGCCGATGTTCACCTCGGGCTGTTCGGGGACCTTCACTCCGTCTCCACCTTCTCCTTGAACGCGTCCTCGATGGACTTGGGGCCGAAGGTGACGATCTTGAGGTTGAGCTGGACGGTGTCCGGCCCGACGGTGTCCCCCCGCAGGGTCTTGCGCCGGCGGAGGCCGCCCTTGTCCGACCGAAAGCCCGCGCCCCCTGCGACCAGAATCCGCTTCCGCCGGGGGCCGGGGAGGCCGGGCCGCATGGGGACGCCGTCCTTGTCGGAGCCGCCCGTCAGGACCAGCTTGTAGCCGGGCAGGTCGAAGAAGATGCCGTCGACCTCCTCGCCGATGCGCTTGCCCATGAGGGCGCCGGCGTAGTGGCCCTCCACCTCCCTCTGGTGGGCCCTCCCCTTCTTGGGGTCACTGATGACGGCACGAAAGTCGGCCATGGCCAGTCGCTGTTCTAACTGGAGGGTCGGTAAAAGGTTATCGACCTAGTCCTCGAACTCCTCTTCGCAGAGGCCGAGGACGCTGCACACCTCACAGAACTGGGTGAAGACGGCGTCGGCGGTGGAGGCGGGCGGAGGGTCGGCCTCGTTGACTTCTCGGGCCATCGCCAGGACGATTTCCGTGGCTTGTTTCGTGTCGATATCCGCATCCATGGCTTCCTCGAACCGCTCCTGCATCCGCGTGGCCGCGGTCTCCAACGCGTCGTCCCTTCCGGGTCGGTCGGACTCGGACGCCGTGCGCAGGCGGACGATGGCGCTGCGGATCTCCGCGTGCTCCTTCTCCGCCTCCCGCAGGGCCACCTCCGTGTAGGTGCTGTTTGCCCGGTAGTGGGTCTTCAGAAGGAAGAACCGAAGGACCTCCCAATCCACGTCCCGGAGGACGTCGCGGATGGTCACGAAGTTGCCCAAGGACTTGGCCATCCGCTCGTCCTCGATCGTCATGAAGGCGTTGTGGAACCATTGGCGGACGAACGGTCCCTTGCCGTGGGCGGCGGCGATGAGGTCCTCGCTCTCGTGGTGGGGGAAGATCAAGTCGCGTCCCCCGCCGTGCAGGTCGAAGCCTCGACCCAGGTACTTCGTAGACATGGTGTAACACTCCACGTGCCACCCCGGCCGACCCGGCCCCCAAGGACTCTCCCAGGCAGGCTCCCCTTTGCGGGATCGCTTCCAAAGCGCGAAGTCCAAGGGGCCTTCCCGGCCCCCGCCGCCTTGAATCTGCTCCACGACGACCTCACCGGGCGACTGGCCGCTGAGTCGGCCGTAGTCCTCCTCCGCGGCTCGTAGGTAGACGTCCCCGTCCACCACGTAGGCGGCGCCCGACTCGACGAGGTCCTGGACCACGACCTGGATGTCCTCGATGTGTTCCGTGACCCGCGGGTACACGTCCGCGCGTCGTACCTTGAGGCGATCCATGTCTTCGAGGAACGCGTCGATGTACCGCTGCGCGAGGGCCTCCGGCGAGACGCCCTCCTTCCCCGCGCGAATCGTGATGGCGTCCTCGACGTCGGTAAAGTTGACGACCACCTGCGTCTCCAACTCGTGGTACTCGAGGTACCTTCGAATCACGTCGGCCGCGACGTAGGCCTTGGCGTGTCCGAGATGCGAATAGTGGTAGGGCGTGGGCCCGCAGACGTACATCCGGATGCGACCATCCGCCGGCGACAACGTCTCCATCGCGCGGGTGGCGGTGTTGAACAGCTGCAACGCCATTGGGGTTTCCTGAGGAGCGTTAACCCGCGAGGCCCGCCTCGACGGACACGATGGGAGGCAGGTGGTCGCGGAGCAGCTCCCAAGAGTCCCCTTCGTTACGGCTGTGAAACAGCTGCCCGGTCTTCGTCCCGAAGTAGACTCCGAGAGGGTCGTTCGTGTCCGTGCTGAGCCCTTCCCGCAGCACGGTGAGATACGCCTCCTTCTGGGGCAGCCCCTCGTCGCGCCGTTCCCAGCGATTCCCTCCGTCCGAGGTGCGGTAGACCGCCACCTTGCCCTCCGGGGTTACGCGGTTGAAGTCGCCCGCGAGGGGGACGACGTAGGCGGTTCGAGGCTCGTGCGGATGGGCGGCCATGGGGAAGCCGAACCTCGCCGAAAGGCCGTCCTCGATGACGGTCCACCCGGGGTCGCCCCGGGCCCTCCGGAACACGCCCCCGTGGTTCTGCTGGTAGACGACCGCTGGATCGCCGGAGTCCCGCACGATCTTGTGGACACAGGACCCTAGCTGGTCCTCTTTGAGGGTCCCCCCCGGGATGTATTCCCCCTTGATGTCCCCGTTCATGACCCGCCACGAGTCGCCGCCGTCGTTCGTCCCGAAGGCGCCGACGGCCGAAATCCCTACGAGCATCCGCTTCGGATCCCCCGGGTACGGAACGATGGTGTGCAGGCAGAGGCCGCCGCCGCCGGGCTGCCAGTCTTTCCGGTCCGGGCGGTCGTTGAGGCCGCGAACCGAGGTCCAGGTCTGGCCCTCATCGTCGCTTCGAAACAGGCCGGCGGGTTCAACGCCGGCGTACAGTTCGTCTCCGAGCCCGGGTTCGACGCGCCAGATGCGCTCCACGCTGAGCTCGGATTCCTTGTCGTAGTGGGGACCCTCCTTCCCCCGGTTCCAGGTCGCCCCGAAGTCGGTACTCAGCTGCACCGTGGGACCCCAGTGGCCGGTGTTCACGCCGACCCACAGGCTCTTCCCGTCCCGCGGGTCCAGAATCGCGTGCATCGTGGTCAGCCCTTCGAAGGACGGCCCTTGCATGTGCCACCGTTTCCGGTCCCGTGAGTGGAAGACGAAGAGGCCCTTGCGCGTGCCCACGCTGAGGACGGTGTCTCCCTTCTTGACGTCTGCCATGTTAGCCTCCCGCGACCGAGGGAAGGATGTGAACCTGGTCTCCCGGCCGAAGCGCTACGCCCTCGGGCTCCATGGGGTGGACGGAATCGCCGTTCACGAACACATGGACGAAGCGCCGGACCTGCCCCTGGTCGTCGACGATGCGCTCCCGCAGCCCCGGGAACTCGGCGTCCAGGCCTCCCAGGATCTCGGCGAGCGTGTGTCCTGGAAGCTCAACTGTGTCGCGCCCTTGGGAGTACTCCAGAAGAGCCCGCGGAAGGATGACCTCGATTCGTCCCTCCCCTTCGGTCACGCCTCTCCACGAGGCTCGCTGGGTCCATAAACCTTTTCCGGGCGTGGGACGGGTCGGTTCGCCTTACTCGTCCACGACCGCGTCCGGCGGGAACTTCTCCGTGACGTCCATCACGATGTGGGACTCGACGTCCGTGATGCCCATGGGGATAAGGGTCCGATTGATGACCCCGCGAAGCTCCTGGTTGTCCCGCGCGGCCAGCTTCAGGAGGAAGCGCTTCGCCCCGCTGATGTGGAAGATACCGGTGACGTGTTTCAGCCGAAGAAGCGCATCGAGCACCGTGGCCTGATCGGGAGGCCCGATGTTGCAGAAGACGAACGCTTCGGACCGGTACCCTAGGGCTCGCTTGTCCACGCAGGCGAAGTACCCCCGGATCATGCCCTTGGCCTCCATGCGGCGAATCCGTTCCCGGATGGAGGACTCCGAACGGCGCAGACGACGCGCGATTTCGGCGGTGGTCGTCCGGCCATCCAGCTGGAGGAGGTTCAGGATCCTACGGTTCATCGCGTCGGCGACTTCGGAGACCTGGGCCATGTCACCTCGGAGGGGTGGTCATCACCTTAAACCCGCGGATTCCACGGGTTACCCAAAGGGAATCCGCGACTTCCGTGCGCAGGGTTTAAGGAAGAACAAGCCCCTGATTATCGGCAGGAGAGAGAGTCTATGGAAGACATGATTAAGATGATGGCTGACGCCCCTGAAGAGGAGCGGAAGCAGATGATGAC
>JBHIBW010000107.1:0-5879 GCA_046759265.1 Thermoplasmata archaeon | reverse complement strand
CTATGCGAAGACCCGGGGTTTCCTAGCTACCCCACCCCGCTACGCTCTCGCCCACCGCGCCGGGAATCTTAAGGATATCGTCTTACCTTCGCGCAGAGAGGAGCTTTCGCAACCGGAGGGCATCCTCCAGAGAGGCCTTGAGCTTGAGCTTCCCCGTCGCCATGGCCTTGAACGGCGCGACAGTACCTTCCACTAGGCCCTGGAACGTTGCTTCATCCACCGTAATCGTCACGTCGGCCCCGTCCATTGGTCCTTCCTCGAGGCCTCCGATCCGGCCGTCCTGCAGGGCCATGTGGTAGGCCCCTTGATCCGTCACGAGTTGGATCGTCCGCTCGACCCCGCTGGCCTCTTCCTGGAGTCGGGGATCGGTCTCGACGCGTCTATTGAAGGTGACGATGAGTTCCTCGAGAAGCTCCCTCATCCTACTCCCAGTCCGTGAGCTTCCCCGAACAGGCCATCGACAGAAGGCCCTGGCTGGTTCGCCAGCCCAAACGGGTGTGCGGAGGCATCTCCCCGTGGACCTCGAGCCACTGCTTCAGGAAGGCGCGGGTCGCGGGGTCATGGGCATACCCACTCCCTACGGGCTGGCCCAGCTCGCCCTCGATCCGGCGCACGTCTGCGTCGCGAGCCACCTTCGCCACAATCGACGCGGCCGAGACCACGGGATAGTTCTGATCGGCCTTGTGTTCCGCCCGCATGGGGAGGTCGTACCCGAGATCCCGAAGGATGTGCGCCCCGAAGCGGCCTTCGTTCGGGTCGCAGGCATCCACGATCACCTCGTCCGGGGCCATCTCGCGGATGACCTCGGCGAAGGCGTGCGCTTCGACCCGGTTCAAGGACTCATCCTCCATCGAGGCGTCCAGCTCGGCGGCGGTGATGTGCCGCACCCGGGAGGTGGCCACCTTCTCAATCTCCACTGCGAGGGCCGTCCGCCGCTCGGGCGCCAGGAGCTTGGAGTCCCGGACGCCGAGGGCTCGGAGCTCCTCCTGGTCCTCACACAGGACGCCCGCCACGACCAAAGGGCCCAAGACCGGACCTCGTCCCGCCTCGTCAATCCCCAGAATCCGCAAGTCCGGTTTCCCTCCTCAATTCGACCACCCGCTGCCGGAGGTCCGGCAGGTCAAAGCCGAGGACCGCCCCGCTCTCCACCACCAACTTCCCATCCACCACCGCGTCCCGAACCCGTAGAGTCCGACCTCCATACGCGAGGAGGGATAAGCCTTCCTCAGGTTCCGAGGGCAGCGCCGTTCGTGGCTCGAAGACCACGAAGTCGGCGGGCGCGTCCGGCTCGAGGGCGCCCGTGCCCGTTCCCAGGGCCCCGGCCCCGTTTATCGTTCCGAGGTCAAGCAGCCATTGCACGGGGAGGACCGTGGGATCCCACCGGGTCCCCCGATGCACGTACCCGCAGGCCCGTGTCGTGGAACGCAGGCTGAAGCTCCCGGAGAGGTAGGAAGAGTCGGATCCGAGTGCGACAAGGACTCCCTCGCGAATCATCTCGGGAAGGGGCATAGGGCCCCCCGCTCCCGTCATCTGATTGGAGATGGGGCAGTGAACGATCGGTACCTGGCCTCGAGCCAGGGCCCGTATCTCGTTGAGGGTCAACCAGACCCCGTGAAGAGCAATGAGCTCCGGGGAGAGGAGGCCCTCCCTTTCGAGCCACTCACCCGGTCGCGCCCCCGCCTCCCGCTGGAAGCCATACACGTCCGAACGTCGCTCGGCCAGGGGCACGCACCAGTGCGTCTTCTCGTCGCGGGCCAACTCAGCCACGGCTTTTGTCAGGTCGGGATCCTGGAGTCGAGTCAGTCCGATGAGCGGTCCGATCCGATCCCGACTCCTCATCTTGTGGAGGAACCGACGGGCCAGCGGGAGGTCCTTCTCCGTCTCGACGGCCCACGCGAGACGGGCCCGGATGCCCGCCTGGGTTACGGCCCGGGCAACCTCCTCCTCCCAGACGAACAGGTCCATGAAGGAAGTGGTCCCGCTGGCCAGCATGTTCGCGACCGCAAATGCGGCGGCCACCTCGAGATCGCGCTTCGTCAAGCTGGCCTCCAGGCTCGCCATGGCCTCTCGCATCGCCTCCCAGGTCACGTCGGAGGGCGGACCCAGCAGCACGTGGGCGGACCGGGTGTACCCGTCGACGAACCCGGGCGTGACGAAGCAGCCCGTCGCGTCAAGCCGGCGATCCGCGGCGTCCGTCGTCGCGCCGACCTCCAAGATGGTGCCCTTCTCGACGAGGAGGTCCCCTTTGATCACCCGCCGCTTCGCGTCCTGGGTCACAAGGGTACCGCCGGTGACGAGGAGAGACACTGGCTCGCCAATCGAAGAGGCGTATTAATGCGTGAGGGAGCGCTAAGGGTTCCCCCATCAGGCGGACTCGCCCGTGCGGTTCAGCCAAGAAGTGCACGCGTTGCTGGCCCAAGTGCCACCGGGACGGGTCACCACCTTCGGCAATCTGGCCGCGGCCCTCGGCGACACCCGGGCTGCCGTGCCCGTGTTTCGTCTCCTCCGGAGGGATCGTCCTCAGGGTTGGCATCGGGTGGTCAGGGCCGACGGCTCCCTCGCCCTCGGAGACGCGGCTCCCCTGCTCCGCCAGGACGGCGTCGAGATTCGAGGAGGAGGCGTCCCAGATCTGCAGAAGGTCCTCTTCGAGGGCTTCCTCTCCGACCGACCGTTGGAGGCGCTCCGTAAGGAGCAGCGGGCTCTCGCCCGCAGGGTGGTGTTGGAAGACCGGTTCCAGGATCCGGAGAGCATCGGGGGTTTCGACGTCTCCTACCGGGGTTCCCTGGCCTACGCCGCGGCGGTCCGCCTCGATTGGAGGACCCGGGACCTCCAAGAGGAGATCGGTCTCACGACGGCCGTCGACTTCCCGTACATCTCCACCTACCTCGCCTCCCGCGAGTTCGAACCCGTGGCACGGTGCTACGCCCGGTTCGAGGAACCTCCCAGCCTCCTCTTGGTCGACGGGAACGGCACCCTCCATCCCGAGCGGTTCGGAGTCGCCTGCTACGTCGGTCTCAAGCTCGATCGACCGACCATCGGCGTCGCGAAGAGTCTGTTATTGGGTCGTCTGGATCGGAACGCCCTGGGACCCGGGGAGTCCACCGTCGTGCGGGTGGACGGGGAGGCCGTCGGGTACGCCCTTCGGGCGGGAAAGGGGAAGCCAATCTACGTCTCCCCCGGCCACCGGGTCAGTGCCGAGACGGCCCTGCAGACCGTTCACCGCCTCTGTCGGACCCGAATTCCCGAACCGTTGCGCCTGGCAGACCGAGCCGCCCGACGGATGCGGCGGGCCCAGGAGGGTTGAGCCTTTTTATCGCGTGAAAGGATGGAATCTCCATGCGCTTCCTCATCTTCGGCGCCGGGGCCATGGGAAGCCTAGTGGGGGCCCTCCTCTCGCAGAAGCATGAGACCACCCTGGTCGGGCGAGGGCCGCATGTGGCGGCCATCCGTCGAGAAGGATTGCGGGTCTCGGGCCACACCGCGCTCGTCGCCCGCCCGGAGGCCGTGGAAGCGCTCCCGGGGGATGCCGATCCCGACGTCGTCATCGTGGCGGTGAAAGCCTACGACACGCCGACGGCGGCAGAGGTTCTCCGACCGCTCGCCGAGAGGGCCCTGTTCCTCTCCCTCCAAAACGGCCTCGGGAACGAGGAGGCCTTGGCCGTGACCGGGGCCCGGATCCTGGGGGGTGTCACCAACCAAGGCATCACCTTCCTGGGCCCCGGGGAGATCCACCACGCGGGGGCCGGAGACACCTACATCGGGCCGTTTGAACGAACGGGGCACGAGGACGCCGTTCGGGTGGTGAACGCCTTGTCGGAGAGCGGCATGCCCAGCCATCCGGTCGAAGACATCCGCGGCGAACTCTGGCTGAAGGCCATCGTCAATGCCTGCATCAACCCGCTCACCGCGCTCCTCCGCACCCCGAATGGGTACGTCCTCGAGACGGAGGCGACCCGACAGATCGTCCGCGACGTGATCCGAGAGGGCGTGGAGGTGGCGCGTCGATACGGCGCCTCGCTGGATCCGGTTGTCGTCTTCGAGCGGGTGGAGGCGGTGGTCCACGGGACCGCGGAGAACCGCTCGAGCATGCTCCAGGACCTGGAACGCGGGCGCCGGACGGAGGTGGACGCCATCAACGGCGCCATCGCCCGACTCGGCGGGGCGAAGAACCGACCCGCCCCCACGAACGCGCTTCTGGCCCGCCTCGTGGTCGCGGCCGAGGGGGCGCCTACGTCGCAATGACCTGCAGGTCCCGGGGGTACCGGTCGAGGCGACGGGCCCGACCGTTCTCGACGAGCACGATGTTCTCGATCCGCACCCCGAACCGGTCGGGGAGGTAGATGCCGGGCTCGACGCTGAAGGCCATGCCCTCCTCCAGTCGGCGGTCGTTTCCTTCGACGATGTAGGGCTCCTCGTGCACTTCGAGTCCGATGCCGTGGCCCGTTCGATGGAGGAAGCGGTCGGCGTACCCGCCCTCCGCGATGACCCGCCGGGCCGCCCGATCCACCTCCTGGGCCGGCGTCCCTGCCCTCGCCGCGGCGACGGCGTGCTCGTTGGCCTCCTTCACGAGTCCGTACACCCGCCGCTGCTCCTCGTCCGCCCTCCCCAGGAAGACGGTTCGGGTGACGTCCGTGTAGTACCCGGAAAACATGCCCCCGAAGTCGAGGACGACCGCGTCCCCTGCGCGCAGAGCCCGGTCCCCGAACCGATAGTGGGGTTGGGAGCCGTTCGGGCCGGAGGCGGCGATGGGGCGAAAGGAGGCGGCGTCGGCGCCGGCGTTCATGAGGGCGTTGCGAATCGTGTTCGCCACCTCCCGCTCCACCAGCCCCTCCCGCAGGGAGTCGACGACGGCCTCCATCGCTCGGTCCGTGGCCTCGTGGGCCCCTCGCAGGATCGCGATCTCGTCGGGTCCCTTGACCATCCGCAGCTCTTGCATGAGGCCCTCCGCATCCCGAAGGACGGCCCCCGGCTGGGCCTGCGTGAACATGAGCACAAAGCGCGCCCACATCCGTGTATCCAGCGCCACGTTCGCCGATCCGGAGACGTCGGACAGGGCCTCTCGCAGAAGCGCCACCTGGTCATCCCCGTCGTTCCAGGCCCGGACGTCCTGAATCCAGCCTTCCCGGCCGACCTGTTCCTCGTACAAGGCCGGGACCACCATTCGGGGCTCCCCGTCCCGAGGCAAGAGGGCCATCAGCAAGCGCTCGCCTGGGGTCTCGAGGAACCCGGTCATGTAGGTCATGTTGGGGCCGGGGGTCAAGGCCAGGAGATCCACGTCCTGGGCATCCATGACGGCGCGGCAGCGTTTCCAGCGATCTCGAAAGTCCGCGTCTACCACGAGGCGGCCTCCCGGTCCCGCGCACGAAAGGACGGTATTTCTCCCTTCGCCTAGGCAGGCTCGGGTACCCCATTGCTTTATAAAGGTCCTTTAAATAGTACTTAAAGGGAAAAGGAGCACTTCTGAGCAATTGGGAGGAAGGAAATTGGCCAAAATCAAAATCGAAAACGTCGTGGCCTCCACGTCCTTGGGCGGGGAACTGGACCTGCAGGCCATCGCTCTGGCCCTCGGGGGGGCCGAGTACGAACCGGAGCAGTTCCCCGGCCTCATCTACCGCTTGAAGGACCCGAAGACGGCGACTCTCCTCTTTCGCAGCGGCAAGGTCGTCTGCACAGGGGCCAAGAGTCTGGAGGACGTCGGTACGGCCATCCGGACGGTCGCGACGCAGATCAAAGACTCGGGCATTGACATCAACACGGACCCCGACATCGAGGTCCAGAACATCGTGGCCTCGTCCGACCTGGAGCAGGAGATCAACCTCAACGCCATCGCGATCAGCTTGGGATTGGAGCGAGTCGAGTACGAGCCGGAGCAATTCCCG
>JBHIBW010000106.1:0-5918 GCA_046759265.1 Thermoplasmata archaeon | reverse complement strand
GAACGGCCTGAAGATGGAGCTGGCCCTCCAATACACGGACGGGTACGCCCAGTCTATCCATAGCTATGCCAACAACATCGCGACCATCGAAGGGGGCACGCACCTCGTCGGGTTCAAAGCGGCCCTGACGCGTGTCATGAACGACTTCCTACGGCACAACGGCAACGCCAAGGAGAAGGACATCAGCCTCCAGGGCGAGGACGTCCGAGAGGGATTGACGGCCATCCTCAGCGTCAAACTACCGGAACCCCAGTTCGAGGGCCAGACCAAGACCAAGCTGGGAAACAGCGAGGTCAAGGGGGCGGTGGAGTCGCTGATTCACGAGAAACTCTCCGAGTATCTACTGGAGCACCCTCGCGAGGCGGATACCATCCTGAGGAAGGCCGTCCTGGCCTACGAGGCGCGAGAGGCCGCTCGGAAGGCACGGGAGCTCACGCGGCGGAAGGGTTTCCTCGAGGGTTCCTCGCTCCCCGGAAAGCTTGCCGACTGTCAGGAGAAGGACCCGGCGAAGAGCGAGCTCTTCATCGTGGAGGGGCCCAGCGCGGGTGGGTCCGCCAAGCAGGCCCGGGATCGGGCCTTCCAGGCCATCCTCCCGCTGCGCGGCAAAATCCTGAACGTCGAGAAGGCTCGGCTGGATAAGGTTCTGAAGAGCGAGGAGATCGTCACCCTCATCGCGGCGATCGGGACGGGGTTCGGGGACGAGTTCGATCTGAAGAAGACCCGGTACCACAAGATCATCCTCATGACAGATTCCGATGTGGACGGGTCCCACATCCGCACCCTGCTCCTGACTCTCCTGTTCCGATACATGCGCCCTCTGATCGAGGCCGGGTACGTCTACATCGCCCAGGCGCCCCTCTATCGGTTGAAGAAGGGGAAGACCCTGGAATACGTGTTCACGGAACGCCAGAAGGCGGGGGCTCTCAAGCGCCTCGGCTCGCGCGGCCTCTCCGTCCAGCGGTTCAAAGGGCTGGGCGAGATGAACCCCGAAGAGCTCTGGGAAACCACGATGGATCCCGAGACGCGGGTCCTCAAACAGGTCACCATCGAGGACGCCGTCGTGGCGGACGATCTCTTCACGATTCTCATGGGAGACGCCGTCGAGCCACGCCGGGACTTTATCCAGGCGCACGCGCGGAAGGTTCTGAATCTGGATGTCTGAGGCCTTTCAATGACCGCCGCCCAATCGACCCTGAGCTACCGCCCCATCGAGCAGGAGATGGAACAATCGTACATCGATTACGCGATGAGCGTGATCGTCGGCCGGGCCCTGCCCGACGTGCGCGACGGTCTCAAACCCGTTCAGCGTCGGATTCTCTACGCCATGGGCCAGATGGGCCTTCGCTCGAACCGACCCCATCGTAAGGCGGCCCGGGTGGTCGGAGAGGTGCTCGGTCGCCTGCATCCCCACGGGGAGGGGGCCGTGTACGATGCCCTGGTGCGCATGGCCCAAGACTTCAGCCTTCGCTATCCGCTCATCGACGGCCAGGGCAACTTCGGCTCAACGGACGGGGATCCTCCGGCCGCCATGAGATACACCGAATGCCGGCTGGCCGCCCCGGCGGAGGAGATCCTCCAGGATCTCGAGAAGGAGACGGTGGACCTCCAGGACAACTTCGACTCCACCATGGAGGAGCCGGTCGTCCTCCCCGGAAAGCTACCGAACCTCCTCGTCAACGGCGCCAGCGGCATTGCGGTCGGGATGTCCACCAACATCCCGCCACACAACCTCCGGGAGGTGGTGGACGCGTTGATCCTCCTCATCGACCATCCCAAGGCCACTCCCACCCAGCTCGAGGACATCGTCCTCGGTCCCGACTTCCCCACGGGAGGCATCATCAGCGGGCGGGAAGGGATTCGGGAGGCCTACCGCACAGGTCGGGGGCAGGTCCGGGTGCGGGGACGGGTGGAGGTAGAGGAGCTCCCGCGGGAGAAGAAGGCCCTGATCGTCACCGAGATTCCGTACCAGGTGAACAAAGCCTCCCTCGTGGAGAGCATCGCGAACCTGGTCCGGAAGAAGCGTGTAGATGGCATCACCGACCTGCGTGACGAGAGCGACCGAGAGGGAGTTCGCATCGTCGTCGAGCTTCGGCGGGACGTCCACGAACAGATTATTCTGAACCAGCTCTACGCCCACACCCCCCTCCAGACCACGTTTGGCATCATCAACGTGGCCCTCGTGAACGGGCGGCCGCGGCGACTCACGCTGGGCAAGACCCTCCGGGAGTTCCTCACGTTCCGCGAGGAGGTGGTGCGCCGCCGGACCCACTTTGACCTGCGGAAGGCCGAGCAGCGCGTTCACATCGTGGAAGGGCTTCTCACCGCGTTGAAGCGCCTGGACCGCGTCATCGCCCTCATCCGCGCCTCCGAGACTCAGAAGGACGCCGTCAAGGCCCTGAAGACGAAACTCAAGCTTACCGCTCGTCAGGCAAAGGCCGTCCTCGAGATGCGTCTGCAGCGGCTGACCGCCCTTGAAGGCCGCACCCTCGGGGACGAGCAGAAGAGCCTGAGAGAACAGATCGATGCGCTCCGATCGATCATGCGGAGCAAGAACCGGCGCTTCGAGCTCATCAAGGAGGAATTACTGGAGCTCAAGGAGAAGTACGGCGACGAGCGCCGAACGCAGATCGCCGACGAGGCTCCGGACCTGGAGATGACGGACCTCATCCCCAACGACCGCGTGGTCGTCATGGTCAGCAACACAGGCTACATCAAGCGCCAGGACCTGGAGGACTACCGGCAACAGCGGCGGGGCGGCGTAGGTCTCGTCGGGATGGAGACCAAGGAGGAGGACTACGTCGTCGATCTCTTCGTCACGCGCGCTCACAATTACATCCTCTTCTTCACGAATCGGGGCCGGGTCTACTGGCTCCGCGCGTGGCAGGTGCCCCGAGGCAGCCGGCACTCCCGGGGTCGCCCCATCATTAACATGCTTCCTCGCCTGGAGGAAGGCGAGTCCATCGCCGCCCGGGTCGAGGTCGAGGACTTCGAATCCTCAAAGTACCTGCTCTTCGCCACGAAGGAGGGGCAGGTCAAGAAGACGAGCTTGGCCGCCTTCGGGCGACCCATCGTCACGGGCATCTGGGCCATTCGCCTCCGGGAGGGAGACGAGCTGGTGGAGGTCAAGCGATGCCAGCCCCGCGATGAAATCATCCTGGCGACCAAACTGGGGAAGGCCGTTCGTTTCCACGAGGCGGAAGTTCGCCCTATGGCCCGGTACACGCAGGGCGTGCGAGGCGTCCGTCTCCGCGAGGGGGACGAGGTCGTGAGCATGGCGTTGGTGTCCGCCGACTCCACGCTCCTCACGGTCACCGAGGGAGGGTACGGGAAGAGCACGACGGTCGGCAACTACCGGAAGACCCATCGTGGCGCGATGGGGGTCATCAACATCAAGCGCATCGAACAGATCGGCCCCGTCGTGGGCGTCCGGGAGGTCGCCAAGGACGACGAACTCCTGGTCACGACCGAAGCCGGGATGATCATCCGCTTCCCGGTCCAGGACGTCCGTGTCATGGGACGGTCCACCATGGGGGTTCGCGTGATGCGTCTCCGGCCGGGGGATCGGGTCCAAGCGCTCGCAAAGCTGGCCTTGGCGGAGGCCTAGCCGGCAGAGGTCACTTCAGCAGGCTCCTCCAGGGCGAGGGCCTGCAGGGAGAGGTTGTAGGCACAGAGGTCCTGCAGGGTGCACTCGGAGCAGGCCGGCGTGGTGGGTCGACAGGTCGTCTGGCCGTGCCGGACGAAGAGTTCGTTCACCTCGAGCCACCCGGAGGGGGGAAGGAGGGCCTCCAATGCCTCCTCCGTCTCCCGCTCGTCTTTGGTGTGAATCAGCCCGATCCGGTTGGGGATTCGATGGCAGTGAACGTCGACGGGGATTGCTGGCTTCCCGTATCCGTAGACGAGGACGCAATTCGCCGTCTTCCGTCCGACCAGGGGGAGCTGCATGAGTTCCTCCCTCTCCTCCGGGACGTTGCCTCCATACTGCCCCACGACCCGTCGTGCGATCTCCTGGATGGCCCGGGCCTTGGTCCGGTAGAAGTTCGCGGGTCGGATTGTCACTTCGATTTCCTCGAGGGGCGCGGTCGCGAGGGCGCCGGGCGTGGGAAAACGAGCGAACAGCGCGGCGGAGACGGCATCCGTGGTTGGATCCGCGGTCCGCTGGGAGAGGACGGTCGAGATGAGGACCGCAAAGGGATCCTCCGTCCTTCGGGTGATGCGTCCCAGGGCTGTCTCGAGGTCCGCGGTTTCGAACTCACCCGGGAGGTAGGCCTGCTTAAGCCGTCGCACCACCTCCCGGGTCCTCTCCCGCTTCCAGTCGTCCAAGAACGTGAGGGCCTCGCCGGCGGTGTAGAGAGATCCCGTGATCACGACAACCTCAGCGGGTGTGGCCTCCTCCAGGGCGGTTCCGATGGCCTTGGCCACGGGGGTTACGACGACGGCATCGGGCAGGCCGAGCGCCTCAGCCGCCCTCCTTGCCGGAAATGCGCGTTCTGTGTCCGGTTGGGTCACGATGAAGCGTCGTGCAGTGGGTGCGAGTGCCGCCGCGATGTGCCGGGGGTCCTTGTCTTCGAGGACGCCCAGAACAACGAGCGCCTTCCGACCCGGGTAGATCTCCTCCAAGGTCTCGCGAAGCCGGCTGGCACCTTCCGGGGTGTGAGTCGAATCGACGACGATCGTCGGGGCGTGGTGGACCACCTCAAACCGGGCAGGCCAACGGGTCGTGCCAAAGCCGTCACGCACAGCCCGACGCCCCACGGTCCATCCATCCTGCTGAAGGCTTCGGAGGGCCCCAAACGCGAGGGCGGCGTTCTCCGGCTGATAGGTCCCGAGGAGGGGGATCCGATACGTCCGATCCGCGTCGTCCGACAGGGTGAACGTCTGTCCATCGAGCCCGTTCGCGCCTCGCTTGACTCGAAGGTCTCGACCCACGATTCGGAGGGGCGCCCCCACCGCCTGGGCGCGACGGGCGACTACCTCCAACGCCTCCTGCTCCACCGTCCAGAGGGGGACCCCCTCCTTAATGATGCCCGCTTTCTCCCCCGCAATGCGTGCGATGGTCCGGCCCAGGTACTGGGTGTGTTCACGTTCGACGTGGGTGATGACCGTGACCCGCGGCTGGAGGACATTCGTGGCATCCAACCGTCCTCCCATACCTACCTCGACGACCGCGATGTCGACCTCGTGTTCCTCGAAGTACCGGAACGCCAGGGCGGTGGTGAACTCGAAGAAGGTCGGCTGGTGCGCTTCCCCCTGGGCCCGCATCCCGTCCGCGTGGGGCCGGATGGCCTCGGCCAGCCTTACCACGTCGTCATCGGAGATGGCCTCCCCATCCACTCGGATTCGCTCGTTGAAACGGACCAGGTGAGGGGAGGTGTACAGCCCGACTCGGTACCCCGCCTTTCGCAGGATGGCGTCGAGGAAGGCACAAACGGATCCTTTCCCCTTGCTCCCTGCGACATGGATGCTGGGAAAGGCTTCGTGTGGGTTCCCGAGACGCTCCAGGAGAGCGAGAGTGTTGTCGAGACCGAGGCGGACGCCGAGGCGCTCCAGGCCGTAGAGATAGTCCAGACTCTCCTCGTAACCCATGCCCGTCCTCGCTAAGGCCAGCGACGTTCCATAAACCTTCGCGACTCCCTCAGGGGGCCGGCCAGATCGGCACTCGAATACCTATAAAAGACCGGATGAGGATGGATAGGCATGCACCCCAGCGAGGCCATCAAAGCCACCAAAGGCGAGGAGTTGCTGGGGAAGACCGTTGTCCTCGCCGTGTCTGGAAGCATCGCCGCGGTGGAGACCGTCAAGCTCGCCCGGGAGCTCATCCGCCACGGGGCGGACGTGCACGGGGTGATGAGCCGGTCCGCGCAGGGCATCATCCACCCCAACGCCCTCTGGTTTGCAACGGGACGGGCGCCCCTCCTTGA
>JBHIBW010000105.1:0-5923 GCA_046759265.1 Thermoplasmata archaeon | reverse complement strand
ACCCTCCTCCACCGCGCCGGTCGAGACGAAGAGGCCCTGGAATGGTACGAATCCTCCTCTGAGGTGGCCGGGGATGACGAAGACTACCTCGAAGGATGGCGGAAGGCTCTAGCCGCAGCGGGGCAGTGGGAGGAGTATCGTCTCGTCACGGAACGACTGGCGAAGGCCCATCCCGATCGTCTCGCGCTTCGCGTCGACACGGCCCGGAGTTGGTACGAAGCCGGCGAGGAGGAAAGGGCCCAGGTGCTCCTCCTCCAGGTGCTGGAGGATGCGTCGGATGACGCGGCCCTCCGCAGGGCGGGGGAACTGGCCCTTCGCATGAGGGCCTGGGATCTCGCCCGCCGGTTCGCGGAGGCCACCCTTCGCGCGCATCCGAACGACCGTTCCGGACTCCGATGTCTCGCCCTCGCGTTGCGTCGCTTGGATCGGGAGACGGCGGCGCTGAAGGCCGTCAATCGCGGGGTTCGCCTCTATGGGGACCTCGAGTTTCTGCAGATCAAGCGGGAACTCCTGCAGCAGATGGAGGAGCCGAGGGATCTATCCCGATGCTGCGAAGCCATCCTCCGGCTGACCCCCGACGACGAGGGCGTGTACCTGGAGATGGCCTCCCTCGCTGCGGCGCAGGGGAAACCCCGGCGTGGAATTCGCGTGTGCGAGCGGGGCCTCAAGGTCCTCCCGGGCAGCGTCGATCTCCGCCTGAAGAAGGCCGATCTGCTCCACGAGGAGGGTCGGTCCGGGGAAGCCTACCGCATCTACGACGAGATTCTCACACTGGAACCGGAGAACCCCGCGGCCTGGAAGGGCCGAGGGCACGCGCTTTTCGCCCTCCGGGACTACGAAGGCGGCGCGGCAGCCTACGGGCGGGCGGCCGAGCTCGGCGACGATCCCGAGAGTTGGTACCGCATGGGGTTGTGCTTCCAAGCCTCCGAACAGCCGGAGGAGGCGCTCGCGGCGTTCGACCGCGCGGTGGCCGGAGGGGGAGAGGGGGCCTGGTGGCTTGCCCGCGGCGTCTGCTTCCAGGAGGCGAGCCGGTTTCGGGAGGCCCTTCACTCCTACGAGGAGGCCATCCTGACCGATGCCTATCTCGATCGCGCCATCCTGGGGAAGGCCGAGTGTCTCATGGAGCTCGAGGACCCGCGAGAGGGTCTGCGGGCCTTGGACACGGCGTCGGGCGATCCGACCTACCATCACGACGTGCTCCTCGCCCGGATGCGCTGTCTGGAACGGATGGCGAAATCTCAGGAGGCGCTGGAGGCGGCCGTCGCGTTCACGGGCGCCTATCCTGCCGAACCGAAGGGCTGGCTCCTCCGGGCCCGATATGCGCGGTCTCTCGGCCTCACGACGGAGTCCCGTCTCAGCTGGTCCGAGGCCGCCAAACTCATGCCCCAGGACCCGGCACCTAAGGTGGAGGAGGCGTTCATGCTGCTCGAGCTCGGGGATGCGGATGGGGCCCTCCGGCTCAGTGACGAAGCCTTAGCCTTGGACCGACGCGACGAAAGGGCCGCCCTCGCTCGGGCGAAGGCGCTCGCCGCCCTCGAAAATCAGGAGGCGGCGCTTCGGGCCTTCGATGCGGCCCTCGCTCTTCAGCCCGGGATGGACGAGGCGATCCGAGGGAGGGCGCACAGCTTCGCCCGAACGGGAGAGTTCGAGAAGGCGCTCGGCGAAGTGGCGGTGCTCGAGGCGAAGCATCCGGCCGATGCGCAGACCTGCCTTTGGAAGGCCGAGATCCTCGCCGAGGCGGACCGTTGGGGGGAGGCTCTGCAGTCGGTCAACCAGGCCCTGTACTACGGCGGGGGCACCCCCGAGACCCTGGCGTCCAAGGGACGTATCCTGGGCGAGCTGAACCGGGCGGAGGAAGGCATCAAGCTCCTCCGAGGGGCCGTGTCCGAGGACCATCCCGATCCCACCGTGACGCAGCCTCTGGCTGCCCTCCTGATCCGAGAGGCGCACTATGATGAGGCCCTCGATATCCTCGCCCCCACGCCCGCCGCCTCGGCCCCGAGCCGGGGAGCCAGTCTCCTCGTGGCGGAAGCCTTGGGAGGTCTCGCGCGCTGGGACGAAGCCTGGGAGGTCCTCGCCACCCTTTCGCAAGGGAGCCCTCTCCCTTCCGACACCTGGGTTCGCCTCGCCGGTCTGTACGAGGAGCAGGGCGACATGGCCGGTGCGCTTGCCTGCTACGACCGAGCCCTTGAGGCCGATCCTCGCCACGCCTCTCTCTGGAAGGGACAGGGACGCCTTTACGCGCAGGAGGAGCAGTGGCCCGAGGCCTTGGAGTCCTTCCGGATGGCCGACGAGCTGGATTCGGGGGACGAGGAAAGTCTTGTCTCGCTAGGACAGGCCTACACGGAGCTCGACCTGTTCGACGAGGGCCTCGAGGCCTACGATCGGGCCCTGGCGATCAACCCGGCCAGCGCGCCCGCGGCGCAGGGACGGGAAGAGGTGGAGACGCGACGCCATGCGCGAAGCGTCGAGGGCTATGCCTTCCGGGTTCTGCAGTTCGAGCTCACGCGGGGGCGATCCGCCTCCAAGGAGGAGGCGTTCCGTTACTGCGATGTGCCGATGGAACTCCTCCCGGACGTCCTGCATTACGTCAACGAACCTGCACCCTTGGACATCCTCTCCCTTGACGAGGGAGAGGTCCGCGCCCTCGAAGCGCAATCGCGGGATGTCCTCGTGCGGAACGAGGGAACGGGCCTGCCGCGGTTGGCCGAGGTGGTCCAAGACTTCCCGGAGATGCCGCACATCGAGGCACGACGAGTCCTGGAATACATCCAAGGAGTGGTGGAGACGGACCTGCCCCAGGAAGAGACGCCGGGTCTCGAGCGCCTAATGAAATTCGCAATGGAGCTTCCGGAGCAGGACCGTGAGACCCTCAACCTAGCCCGAGAACTGGGCATAGGTGCCCACCAGGCAAAGATGGTCGAACTCGCCTTGCTCCACTTTGGTGAGACGCCCTCCCGGAGTGCGAGGTCGACCACAGTGGGGGTGGCGGCCCCTTCGGGGGACAACCGGTGCCGAAAGCATGGGACACAGGGGGTGTACCAGCACCTCTGCGGGCAGTACCTCTGTAGCGCCTGCATCGTAGGGGGTCACTGTCCCATCTGTCGCCACCCCGTCTCAGCTACGCTCAGCCAGATCACGCATCGCCCTGAGGATGACCCCGACGAGACGGGTCGTCACGACGACTCGTTCAGCTGAAAGATCCACTTCTCCCGATCCGGGATGAGGTGCCGTAGGATCTCGGCGGCCTCCTGCTCTGAGAGCTTCAGGAAAATGGCCCCCACGTGCTTGCAAAAGAGACCTCCCGCGGAGCGCCTCTCCCAATCAGGACAGGTGTGGGCGATCCGCTTGTCGTCCACGTCGATCCGCACGGCATACCCTTTCGCCTGTCCCTCCAAGACACCAACGGACCGGTCCAGCGTGACCTCCCCAATGGCCAGGGCCCGTTTGAGGCGGTCCTCCCCCAGGAAAAACGTCAGCAGGTCCCGGAGGGTCATCTCTTCCAGGTCTTTGTCGAAGGGGTTCACCCGGTCCTCGAAGGAGCGGCCTTCCACGACCCCGTAGCGACGCAGTGCCTGTTCGATCCGCCAGTCGATGTAGGTCTGCTCCTCCTCGCTGTACTTCGTCCGGTTTTCTGGTTGATCGAAATACCGGCGGGCAGCCCGGGCATGAAACGGGGTGTGGACGGGGTATTTCCAATTCTCAGGGTCTGCGTAGTGTTTCTGGTCCTTCGGGTAGCCCTCCCTCGGACCGTCCCATCCATCCGGCTTGCGCTCGGGGACCTTCCCCTCGGCCACGATGTGTGTATGGCCTTGCTCGGATATCTACGTTGAGCGCCTCATCGACGCTCCCAGCCCCCGGTCGTCTGCGACCTCCCCGAAGGGAGGCTACTCGGACCCGGGCGGTTCCATCAATCCGAGCTGCCCGAAGAGCCCCGCGCCGTCGTAGTAGACTCGGAGTTCGGACAGTTTGTCCCCGGACCGCTTGCCAATGGACACCCACCAGAGTTTGCCCTGTTTTCCGGTCGCAGGGAACGTCTGGTTGGGCATCTGAATCGGGCCCGTATTCGTCCCTGTCCACTCGCCCTCATCGGAACCCCACTCGCCGCTCTCGACCCGGTTCAGGACCTTGAGGTGCACGTCCGTGAAGGAATCCCAATTCTCCTTCAGGTGTGCCTCCACGGCCTCCCGACCGTGGATCGCTTCGGGCATGTTGGCCTCCCAATAGTTCACGTCTTCGGTCAGGTAGGATCCGGCCTTCTTCTCATCCCGGGCCTCGAGCGCCGCGAGGTATCCGTCCGACAATTCTTCCCAGCTTGCCATCTCTTTTCCTCCGCAGGGGGCTAGGCCCCCCACCTCCAGGAGGGCCCTCTCATAAACATGTTGTGACCGCGAGACGCAACCGGTCGGGGGGTTCTGAGTCAGCTCGTGGGGTCGGACGAACGGAGAATCTCCCGGGCGATCACCAGACGCTGCACCTCACTGGTTCCCTCGCCGATCTCCGTTAGTTTCGCATCCCGGAACATCCGCTCGACCGGGAAGTCCTTGATGTAGCCGTAGCCTCCGTGAATCTGGACGGCCTTCGTCGTGATGCGCATGGCGGCCTCCGAGGCGTAAAGCTTCCCCATGGCCGCCTCTTTCTTGAATGGCAAGCCGGCCTGCTTGCGATGAGCCGATCGATAGACGAGCAGTCGGGCCGCTTCGAGCTGCGTCGCCATGTCGGCGAGCATGAACTGAATGGCCTGGAAGTCGTAAATCGGCTGGCCGAAGGACTCTCGATCCAGGGCGTACCGAAGCGAGGCATCGAGGGCCCCTTGGGCGAGTCCTACAGCCATGGCGCCGATGCCGATGCGCCCACCATCGAGGACGCGGAGGACGTCTGGGAACGCGTTGTGCAGCTCCCCCACCAGGGCGCTTTCGGAGACCCGACAGTCCTCCAGGCTGATGGGGGCGGCCGGGGAGGCGCGGACTCCGAGTTTGTCCTCGTCCTGTCCAATCGTCAAGCCGGGTGTGTCGGGCTCGATGGCGAACGCGCTGATCCCCTGGCTCCCCCGCTCCCCCTCGGTTCGGGCCATGACGACGAGCACCCCAGCATAGTTCGCGTTTGTACAGAGACTCTTCGCCCCGTTGAGAACCCACTCATCTCCGTCTCTGACGGCCCGAGTGCGCATACTGGTGGCGTCGGAGCCCGAGCCTGGCTCCGTCAGGGCCCACGCACCCATGTAGTCCCCCGCGGCCAGACGAGGCAGGTAGTGGGCCTTCAACTCCTCCGACGCGGCCATGACGAGATGGCTGGTGCAGAGGCCGTTGTGGGCGGACACGCTGAGGGCATGGCCCCCATCGACCCGCGCGATTTCTTCGATGGCGATGGCTAGAGAAAGCATGTCAACCTCATTCCCGCCGTATTCGGGCGGGACCACGAGGCCCAGCATGCCCAACTCCGCCAGCCCGGCGATGGTCTCCCTCGGGAACGTCGAGGCGGCGTCGTGCTCCCGGGCGATGGGGGCGACCTTCTCCTCGCAGTACGCCCGGACCGTCTGTCGAATGAGTTCGTGTTCCTCCTTGAACTCGAGTTTCACCGTCGACGCGATGGAGACGCCGACCAAGAAGGTTTGGCCCGCCTACTCGGCCAGGCGTTGCTTCCGTCGCTCCCCGAGGGTGGAGAGGACGGACCGAACTTCGCGGTAGAGGTCGAGGACCGCCTCCTTTTCCTTCTCCACGTACTCCAGGATCTCCGCGTACTCCGCGTTGTGGTAGTGGGTCCGGATCACGTTCCCCCACTCCTTCTTCGAGGTGAAGGAGGTCAGGCTGGACCCTTCGAACCGACCCCGGTTCATGAGGATCAGGACCGAAGCCAAGTCCAGCATGGGCTTCTCGAAGAGGTAGTACTTCACCTCGCCCGGCTTCCAGTTGATGAGCTTGTG
>JBHIBW010000104.1:0-6011 GCA_046759265.1 Thermoplasmata archaeon | reverse complement strand
TCCTCGAGTGGCCAGCCCGAGCCTAGCCTCCCTCCACACCCCGAGTGGAGGCATGGGCGAGCGCTGAAGGCGTGTTACAGCCGACGATCGCCGGGGCCTCGTGGATCAACTCGTCGTTCTCGAGGGCCGCCACCATGAACAGGGCGAAGTCCACGCGCCGGGTGAGGTTGCTCTCGAGGATGGGGTCGCCCACGTGGCGGCTCCACACGGGCAGGCCCTGGCTCGCACCCTCTTCCAGGTCGCTCCCGCGCACGACGGTCCACCGGGTATCGCTGGCAAACACCCCCCGACACGCTTCCACTTGGTCGTCGATATCCACGACGCGAACGAGCCGCCCCAGCCAGCCGAGGACCTTCACCGTCGCCTTGAAACGGCGCGAGTACACATCCTGGCCGTCGCGCGTGATGTGCCACCCGCACGAGAAAACGAGGCGCGCACCCGGGGGCGCGTAGTCGAGCACGGCCTGCGCCGTTCCCGAGGCGTAGTGGTGAACCCCCCACGGGACGAGCACGGTGAGCACCCCGTCGCATCCTGCGACGGCCTTCTCGATGACGTCGCGGTCGTTGGTCATCCCCGGGACGACCGTGATGCGCCCCTCGAAACGATCGAGCTTCCCCACGCTCTGCTCCCTGCAGACGCCGACGACCTCGTAGCCTCGATCCAGCGCGTGCTGGACCATATACTGGCCCAGCTTCCCGGAGGCTCCGACGATGGAGACCTTCATCGCCTTCCTCGTGATCTTCACGCCCCTAAGGTTCAGCGGAGGTGAGGACGGCGGCCCAGGCAACTCCAGGCCATGTAGTTCTCGATCGAGCGCTGAAGGAGGCTTAGGAAAGTTTCGTGGTCCCCTTCAAGTCGTCCGATAGGGTGTCATCTACGTCATTGGAAAGGCGGGTCGCCCCGTGGCAACCCGCGATCGAATGCGGGCCGACCTTTTACTCGTCCTCAGGCACGAGGCCGAGCTGGGCCATGAACCCGAGATTGTCGAAGTAGATGCGCTGCTCCGTGATCTTTCCGCCCTCGACC
The DNA here is from genome assembly GCA_046759265.1 of Thermoplasmata archaeon. Taxonomy (GTDB): domain Archaea; phylum Thermoplasmatota; class Thermoplasmata; order RBG-16-68-12; family JAJISG01; genus JAJISK01. The sequence continues at coordinate 4,985 of JBHIBW010000104.1, read as the reverse complement.
TTCACTATGTCGGCCGACCAGAACTTGACGGTCTTGTTCGTGGGGGGAACTTCCGAGCCGTCGGGATTGACGAGGGTCCCCGTATGTGTCCCCCCGACTTCCTGCTCGACCACGACCCAGTCGCCCTGGCCAAAGCTGTTGGCGATGTCTACTTTGAGGTCGCCGAACGCGTCGAAGAAGGTCGTCGCCCAGCCCTTGAAGGCCTCGATTCCCTTCAGAGGCTCTTGGAGGCCCGGCGCGTGCGTCAGGATGCTCTCGGCGTACGTCCCGTAGAAGCGATCCCAATCGCGGGCGCCGACCGCCTCATCCCGCTCCCGTACGACCTCTGTGTTCTCTTCTACACTCATTTCACTTTCACCTCCCCCCGCGGTGCGGGCCTTGGGTATTTGCTCGCGCCCCTCCTCGGCGCTTGGGGCTGGGATGTGATTGTACGACTTGACGGTTACGGTGCTTTAGCGCAAGCTCCCCCATCCTCTCCCATAAGCGAAGTTCATCGACGAATCCGCAGAGACAGGCCAGGCAGGGACAGAAGGGGGCTTACGGCCGTGACCTGGCCCCCCATTTGGTTCATCCCTACGAGGATAGGGGGAGCCGGACCCCTCAGAGGCCAGGTCGGATAGGACGCCGGCAGACCGTCCACTCTTCGCTTTACATCGCCTCAGTGACTGCTTATCAATGTCCACAGGAGGTCGAACGATAGAGACAGCGGAGGCGAACGAAATTGAATCGTCCAAGCGAGAACGGGACGTACGACCTCCTCATCCTCGGAGGCGGTTCGGCGGCCTTCTCGGCTGCCATTCGAGCCTCCGAGTTGGGCAAGACGGCGGCGATGATCGAGCGAGGCACCATAGGCGGGACATGCGTGAACGTGGGCTGTGTGCCCAGCAAACAACTCCTCGTCACCGGAAAAACCTTCCGGACCGCGCGTCGCAATCCCTTCGAAGGTCTGCACTGCGAGGGGGAGACCCTAGATTTCTCGGGGGCGGTCGAGCAGAAGGAGCAGGTTGTCCGAAACCTTCGGCATCAGAAGTACGAGGATGTGCTCGCGGAACTGGAAGGCGTGGACTACATCCAGGGGAGCGCGACTTTCGCATCCCCCCATGAAGTCAAGGTGAATGAGGATCGCCTTCATGGGAATTCCGTCCTCATCGCTGTAGGCTCCAGGCCATGGGTGCCTCCTATCCCCGGTTTGAAGGGTGTCGGATATTGGACAAACGTGGAAGGGCTGAGTCCGGACCGCCAGCCCGAGTCCCTCCTGGTCATCGGGGGTCGCGCCCAGGGCTTGGAGTTTGCCCAGATGTACGCGATGTTGGGGTCGGAGGTGACCCTGCTTCAGCGGTCCGAACGAATCATTCCCACGGAAGAACCGCAGGCAGCGGAGGCACTGACCCAGGCCTTGGAAGAGGATGGAGTGCGGATTTTGACGCAGGCTCACCCAACGGAGGTCTGGGAAAAGGCCGGGAAGAAGGTTGTGGTCGCAAGAGTTGCAGGCAAGTCAGAACAGTTTTCTGCGGACGCAATCCTGATGGCCACGGGGCGCAGGCCCAACACGTCGGAATTGGGTTTGAAGCGGATTGGGGTTGACCTCGGTAAGGAAGGCAAAGTGATTGTCGATCGGGAGATGCGTACGAGCGTCCCTCATATCTACGCAGCGGGCGACGTGAGAGGCGGCGAGAACCTGGAAACGACGGCCGCGAAGGAGGGCTTCATCGTGGCCGAAAACGCCCTCGCCGGCGGGCATCGGAGGATGGACCTTCCCGAGAAGGTTCCCCGGGCCATCTTCACGAGCCCGCAGTTCGCCGCGGTCGGGTACACGGAAGAGCAGTACAGTGCTCTAAGGGGCGTGTGTTCATGTCGGACCCTGCCCCTGGACACAGTCTCCAAAGCCCAGATTGTCGGCGACACGAGCGGGATGATCAAGATGACCATCGATCCCGAGACGCGGGTCGTCGTGGGGGTTCAGATCGTGTCCGCCCAGGCGGCCGATCTCATTCACGAGGCGGCCTTAGCCGTCAAGCATGAGCTGACCATCGACGACATCATCGACGTCGTCCACGTGTTTCCCACCCATAGTGAGATGGTGAAACTCGTGGCCCTGTCCTTCTACCGCGATGTGTCCAAGATGAGCTGTTGTACCCAGTAGTTCCCCTAACGCGCTGCCTCCGTAATTTCGGCACGCGCACTGAGCCATGCCGTCTCCTCGGAAGCACCCGAGTCGGCTCAGTCGATCAGTTCGCGGGCCTGGCGCTTGAGCAACGCGACCGCCTGCTCCAAGGGAAGGGGGGACTCCAAGTTCATCGGGATTCGACTCGAGCCAGCCGACAATGTGATCGACGTCGGGGAAGAGGTTCAGGTGGTCGCAGATGGGAATTCCCTTCGGACCTTCGCCGAACCAGAAGACGATGGTGGGAGGGGAGGCGCTGACCACCCGGCCCCCCATTAATCTTCACTTCCATCTTTTCTCCGCAATGGAAACAGCTCGCGCGCACGTGTCCTGGGCCCCGGAGCAACGCAGTGATGAGGGCATCGTACCCACACATGACCTGGGCCTCGCGGCCGTCCGGGAGGACGATCGACTGACCACGCCCCGCAGCCGCATCCGTCTCCCCCATAACGACCTTGCCCGCCTTGATGAGCTTTCCGAACTCGACCCACTCCCGCGAACGCCCGGCCTCCGCAAACTCCCCGAGTGTCTTGGGCGCTTCAGGCAATTGGTATCTCATCTGGAGACGCCAGGCAAGCTCCGGCTCAAGGGCAATGTCCCGGAGAGGTCTATCAGCGATTTCACTCCAGTCGGTCCTCGGATTCCCACCTCTGTTCTCCTCCTCCGGAGTCATCCCCTCCAGAACCTGAGGAGAGTATATGCTGACCAGTACACGCGATGGGTCGTCATGGAGTGCTCGCGGGGGCCCCCAGGAAACGATCAGCTTGAAGAAGGCTCGTGTCCAATCAGACTCGGGAATCGCCCCTTCGCCTCGAATCGAGACTGGTCCTCCTCTGCGATTGTCGGCTAATCTACGTAAATCAGCCATATCAACGACGTCAGGATCTGAGGTGCGCAAGGGTGCTCACGGACGTCACCTGGCCCATTATCCCTGAATCCTCTCCAACGAGGGGCTTGACTCGAGAGAACGACTCCTTCAGTCCGTCATCTAGGGCCCCGCTCGAGGCCCCCTTCCGCCGTAGGCTGCGGGAGCTCTCGGACTTCGGATCGGAGGATGGACAGAAGAATTAACACGAATCCGGAACCGCTGACGAGGGCCTCCACCGCGTGGGCCGACGTGAGGTTCCACCCCGCGAGTTCGAAGAGAACTCCTTCGATCAGGGCCCCCAGGGTGACGAGGCCGAATCCGAAGGCCAGCAGGAGGAAGCTTGTCTGGTTGCTCCGGCTACCCAACGCAAGTCGAAGGCTCATGAGGGCTAGGAGCGCACCCACGAGAACGATTCCCAGCCGGAGGCCAACGAGGACTAGGTGCTCGGCCATAACGCCTCCTCCGCGGCGCGGAGCGCCCACCGCCACCTCAGGTTCATCCAGAGGGCGAAGCCGGCCATAACGGCGAAGTGAAGGATCTCCTCTGCCTCGGCGAGGGCTTCGGGGAGGAAGAAAGGCAGAAGCTCCGAACCCATCCAGAGGACGAGGAAGATGGAGAAACCGGTGCCAAACTCAATCGCCATCTTGCGTCGTCGACCCACGGTCAGACCGAGCCTAAAGAGGAAGATGACAAGGGAGACGGCCAAGAGAAGGACAACCGCCGCGCTCAGCACATCACTGATGACCGTCACCTTTTCTTCCTCCCGAGGGGCCAGTAGAAGAACGCGAATCCGAGGATTGCTCCCGCGGACACGACCTCTAACCCGAGACTCAGTACGGACTCGCCGCCCGTGGCCTCGGACAGGTGAAATAACGTATGGGCGACGATGGAGGCGGCGAAGAGTGCCATCAACCTCACGGCGTTTCGACGCGGGTTTCTCATCGTGATCAAGAAATAGATTGCTGGAAGTCCCGCGGTGAAGATCGCAGCGGCGCTCAATAGGCTCCAGACACTCACCCTCGGAACCTCCTAGGGCGAAGAGCCGCCGCAAGTACCAGCAGACCGGTCAGCACAAAGGCCGACTCAACCAGGTGAACGGTGAGTAGATCCCACCTCAAGATCTGAAAGAGGAAGCCCTCCCAGAATGAGCCCAGGGCGATCAGAACGAATCCGACGAAGAGGTAGCCCATCAGACGCTTCCGGGTCCGCCGATAGGCAAGGAGCGCGAGGAGGGCTATGGCCGTTCCCAGGAGGAGGAGGATGACCCTCGCGCCCACGAGGAGCACGTCCGCGTTGCTCAATCCCCGTTCTCCTCGAAGGAGTGGAAGAGGTGGAAGGCCTTCTGGACCACGTCCGCGTTGGGCACCGCGAAGACCACAATTTCCCCGGCGTTGAACCTCACGTTGACCTCCCGAAAAGCTGCCTTGTACATCTGGTACTTCTTCCCGTCCTCTGTCAACACCGTTCGCGCTACGGCGAGGAGGCGCCCCTCCTCCAGCTCGTGTATGCGGAGGTAGGCCGACGAACTCGGAAGGCCAAGGTCTCGGATGAGATCCATGGCGGACAGAGGACGCCGGCTCGTGGCCGCGAGGATGCGCGAACTCTGGTCGTCGGCCAACGCTCGGAGCAGCGCCTTACGCAGACGAGGGTCCCGGATAAGCATAACCACTGATTCCAGGATCTTGGAACAAGCCCCTGGAATGGTCTCGTTCCTTTATAAGACTCGACGAAGCCTCCCTCTCCATGCAACGCGGAGCGTTGAGTGTGTTCGGAAGGAGGCTGAGCCTGGTTGTCCTTGGCGTGATGGCTCTGGGGATTGCGGTCACGCTGGTGGCAATGCAGATCGGCATGCCATTTCCCGGAGCGCGAGCTCAAGAAGATGAGGTGGATATCTGGGTTCTCGGGGTCGAGTTCAAGGGGACGGCGGGAGCCGGCGAGCCATACATCGACGAG
>JBHIBW010000103.1:0-6054 GCA_046759265.1 Thermoplasmata archaeon | reverse complement strand
GGCGGCTCGAGAAGCTAGGGCTGGAAGACCGGGTCGAGGTTCTGGTCCGCGACGGCTCCGAGGGGCTGCCGGAGCGTGCGCCCTTCGACCGAATCTTCGTGACCTGCGGCGCCCCCGAGATCCCGCCTCCGCTGGTCCGGGACCTGCGGGAAGGGGGCAAGCTCCTGATCCCCGTGGGGACCCGCTACTTCCAGGACCTGATCCTTGGCGAGCGGGTCCACGGGGAACTGGACACGAAGAGCCTGGGCGGGGTGGTGTTCGTTCCTCTGGTGGGCACGCACGGGTTCGACTGACGCGCTTATCATGGGTCCCCAACCTTTTAGCCGGTCCTCGCGGTCGTATGACCGGGATGATCACGCTCCTGGGTGTCAGCCACGTGTTTCGACTTGGCCCGCGCATCCAGGAGGAGATTCAGACGCGCCGACCGGACGTCATCGCCCTGGAGCTCGATCCCGGACGCCTGCTCGCGCTTCAGGAACCCCATCGAGTGCGCAGGGTTCCGGGCGTCTACAGCATGCTGGCAGGCTTTCAACGGCGCATCGCGCGGGACTACGGGGCAGGCGTGGGAGAAGAGATGCTGGCGGCTCACGATACGGGTCGACGTCTCGGCATCCCCGTCGCCTTGATCGACATCGACTCCCGTGAGACCTGGCGGTCCCTCTGGCTGTCGCTCGGGCCCCTGGAGCTCCTGAAACTTGTGTTCTCCGCCTTCGGTTCCCTCTTCGTGGGACGGGAACAGATCGAGCACGAGCTCCAGCGATACCAGGCGGATTATGCTGGGTTCATGGACGCCCTGGGTCGCGACTACCCTGCCGTCAAAGCGGTCCTGGTCGATGAGCGGAACGCGCACATGGCGAAGGAGCTGCGGCACCTGGAAGACGCGTACGCGCGCGTCGTCGCCGTGGTGGGGGACGGCCACATCCAGGGGCTCTCCCGCCTCCTGGAAGGTCGGGAGGTCGAAGTGGTCCGCCTGTGGGAGCTCCGGCCGAGGGAGGCGGAGTCGGCGGCCCGCGACACGTAGAACAGACCGGGACCCCCTCTGCGGATCCCCCGGTCAACCCTTAAGTGGCGCTCTCCAATGAACAACCGTGGGTGAGGAGAAGCGCGAGGCCACCCTCCGGTATCTCCAGGCCAAGTTCGCCCACTACTACCGGACCCAACCCCTCCACCTTCCGCCCCGCTTCGGCCGCCGTGAGTTCGGCTTCATCCTCTTCGAGGGAGGCTTCGTGCTCCGTCACCTGGGTTTTCCGAAGGAGGCGGAACTGTACCGTTACATCCAGTCCAAGTCCCCGGCCCACGTCTACCACTCCGCGGCCTACTACGAGACGCCAGGGGCACCGACGATGGGGGAGAAGGGATGGATGGGCGCGGACCTCATTTTCGATCTGGACGCGGACCACATCCCGGGTTGGCAGAAGTTGGGTTATCCGGGCATGCTCGAGGCGGTGAAGGAGCAGGTCATCCGCCTCATTGATGACTTCCTGGTGGGGGACTTGGGCTTTTCGGAGGAGGAGGTCCAGATCGCGTTTTCCGGGGCTCGGGGCTATCACATCCACATCCGGGATCCCCGGGTGTTTACCTTGGAGAGCCATGAGCGGCGCGAGATCGTCGACTACATTACCGGCACGGGCCTCGACCTTCAGGTTGTCGGGCGCCACGAACCCCTCGAAGAGCGGACCTTCCGAGATCGGACGACGACCCTGACGCGATTTCGGGTTCCGGCCGCCACCGACCCGGGGTGGCGGGGTCGGACGACGCGAGGGATCAGCGGATGGCTGGGGGCGCTCTCCGAACTTCCCGAGGAACAGGCAATCGAGGCCCTCCAGGAACTCGATGGGGTCGGACCCAAGCGCGCGGCGCAGATCTACGACACCATCCAGCGACTGGGGGCCCAGCGCACGCGTGAGCGTGTCGAAGCGGGCCACCTGGAGCACTTTCCGCCGGGAACTGGAGCCTCCCTGGTGACCCAGGGGGTCGAGTACGCGAAGGGGGCCACGGACGAGCCCGTGAGCTCCGACACGAAACGCCTCATCCGCCTCATGGGGAGCCTTCACGGCAAAACGGGCTTCCGGGTCGTGCCGCTGACGCGGGATGAGCTGGATGCATTCGATCCCCTCACCGACGCCGTCCCGGAGCTCTACAGCCACGACAGAATCCGCATCGAAATGGCGCAGGCTATTGTTACTGATATGAAGGGCGAAACCTTTAATTTGGAACCCGGGCAGAACAGCGTCCCCGAGTATCTGGCCATCTTCCTCATGTGCCGAGGGATGGCCACCTTGGCTTCGGGGACGGCTGGCGATGCAACCCAAGGGCCCACCTAAAGACGCCCGCAAGCTCGCCCAGATTCGACTCTTCAAGGAGGTTCTTCTCCCCCTGCAGATCATCGCCCTGCTGGCGGTGGCGGCCTTCCTCGTGACGAACGCGGGGATTCGGTCCACCCCTCCCTACGTCCCCTTGCTCGCGGCGCTCCCTCTCCTCGTCATCGCCATCGCGGTTCTCTCCCTGCAACTCATCGCCTTCCGATTCCTGGAGATCCGCCACGCCCCCCGCGAGGGTCAGAAGTACATCCTGGTCGATATCAGCTGGAGGAACGCGAAGAAGGCCTTCGCCATCGCCCTGCTCCTCGCGGTGCTCCTCCTGGTTCCCCCCGTGAAGGCGCTGACGCTGAACCTCCTGTCCCCCACCTCACAGCGCGGCCTCGAGGCGGGAGGGATCTTCCCGTTGACGTTCAACAGCGAGGACGCCCTCGGCATCAGCCACGCAGAGAGCCTCCAGGTCGTGGTCCAGAGCGGATCGCTCCGTGTCCAGATCCAGGAAGGCACGGGGCCCCCCAGCCGGAACGTGACCCTTGGCGCCGGCGAACAGCGGACGTTCGGCCTGACGGCCACCGGCTTCGTTCCCTACACGGTCACGTTTGAAAACCTGGTCGGGACGACGACGAGCTTCACCTACAAGGTGAATCTCGCGCTCCCTACCGGTTTCATCAACCTCGCGGCCCTCCTCATGGCGGTCGTCGCCGTCTCCAACCTGGCTTGGCTGGTGTACCTGCGGCCTCTTCGGGAAGCGGGTCTCAAGGCGATGCCCTCGGCGATGCGTCGGCGTCGCCCGGCGAAGAAGCCCCGCTCGGTCCCGGGATGGCCTCCCCGGCAACCCGCCTACGGTCGACGGCCGGTGGCCTGGCGATGGCCGTGGCAGTCCGGTCAGGCGCCGCGGTATCCGGTCCCCCGTGGGTGGAATCCCGCGTATGGACCGTACCCCACCTATGCGCGGGCGCCCTATGCGCGTCCTCGACCTCGACCCAACCCCAGACCAGCGCCTCCCCTCCCGCAACCGGCCGTCGAAGGGGAGCCGGAGCCCTCCCCCGAGCCCGAGGTTCGGGCTCTTCCGGAGGAGGATCTTCCTCCGCCACCGGACCAGGTGGAGCCCTACCAGGTCGAGGGCAGCCCGCCCCCTCTGGTGGAGCCGATCAAGGACCCCGACCGCGCGGCTCTCCGTTCGGCGGGGACCGACATCGCCGGCCTGCTGGACAAGGCGGAGGACCGGATGGCGATGGGGGAGTTCCAGGAGGCCCTGCGTGACTACGAGACCATCCTGCGCGTCGATTCGCGGAACCTGCCGGCGCTCCTGAAGATGGCCGAACTCCTCCAGCGGGTGCATCGTCCCAGCGACGCCCTAGACGCCCTCAACCGCGTTCTCGAGATCGATCCCTTTCATCAGCAGGCACTTCTGGAGAAGGCCGATCTGCTGGAGGCGGAGAATCGGCACGACGATGCGCTCGAGTGTTACGAGACCATCCTTCAGGGCAGTCCGAGCGTCCTGATGGCACTCATGCGCAAGGGGGACCTGATGGCCCGACTGGGGGAGCCCGAGCTGGCATGGGAGGCGTACTCGGAGGCGCAACGCCTCGCCCCGGATCACGCCGAGCTGCAGGAGAAGATCCGATCCTTGGAAGAGGGTCAAGGCGTGACGATGGATCCCGAGAGCCCGGAATTCCTGCTCAAGAAAGCTCGGGCCGCGGCGCGGGCCGGCAGCCTGGAGGAGGCCCTGCGGCTCTGCGAGGAGGCCGCCGAGCTCGCCTCGGACAGCCCCGAGGCCTGGGCCCTGAAAGGCGTCCTCGAGCAGGATCTGCACCAGCAGGGACCGGCCATCGCCAGCCTACGGCGCGCCGTCGAGCTGGAGCCGACGGATCACGTATCTGCACGGCGGCTGGAGGGCCTCCAGCGGAAGGCGCAGGATCAGATTGATCTGGAGAAGACCCTCCGGGAAATCGATGGCCTCGATCCGGGGGCCGTCACCGCGATTGCGGAGAAGTTCCGGAACCTGCGCGAGCTGAAGCGTGCGAAACTCAGGTCCCTCGCCGCCATCGAAGGGGTCGAAGAGGCCCATGCCAAGGCCATCCTGCGTCGGGTTCGGAGCGGAAGATAGGTTTTTACCGGAACCGTGTTTGGTTGCGAGCGTGAAGGCCTTCCGTATCCGCGGCGCATTTCGCATGGGGCGCAACCGCCAGTCCTTCTCCCAGGAAGTGGCCGCGGAGACCCAGGAGGAAGCGGTGCACCGGGTCTACTCCGAGTTGGGAAGCAAGCATCGGGCGAAGCGGCGGGACATCGCCATCCTGGACGTGGCCGAGGTGCCGCGGGGGGAGGTCGAGAGCGCCGTGGTGCTCTACCAGCTGGGAGGCGAGTGACGTGGCCGAGGAGGTTGGACTCCAGCAGGCCGTCACCGCCCTCGAAACGACCCGGGCGCAGCTGGAGGCCCTCACCCGGCAGGAGGAGGCGCTTCGGTTCTCCCTCCAGGAGTACGCACGCGCCCGCGACACCATGGCGGAGTACAAGGACGCCCCCGTCGGGACAGAGATCCTCGTCCCCATCGGGGCGAACTCCTTCCTCTTCGCCCAGATTGCGGACGTAGAGCGGTGCATCGTCGGCCTGGGGGCCGAGGTGGCCTTGGACGACAGCATCGAGTCCGCCATCGAACGGCTCGAGAACCGGATCCGTCAGCTCACGACGGTCCAGGAGGATCTCCTGCGCCGCATCGCGGCGATGGAGGGGCAGGCCAACGACCAGGCGGCGCTCGTTCAGGAGGCCTACGGAAGGGCCCAGGAGGAGCCGGAGGGGGGAGACGGTGTTTGAGACCCTCCGAAAGAAGCTCCGGGGGTGGAAGGACAAGGCCCCTGAGGACCTAGACGACCTCGTCTCGGAGACCTCCGGCCGCAAGATCAAACGGGCGGCCTTGGACCGCGCCCTGGCGGACCTCGAGATCGTGCTCCTGGAGTCGGACGTGGCCCTGGAGGTGGTGTCCGGCATCACCCAGTCGATGGAACGGGAGCTCCTGGGGAAGCGCATCTCTAGAGAGACGGACTTCAAGGCAGGGCTCTGGGAGGCCCTCCGACGCGCGATCCAGAACGCTCTGACGGTGCCGACCATCGACCTGGTGGCCTTCGTGAGGGGGCGGGAGAAGCCGGTGGTCCTGATGTTTGTCGGCGTCAACGGGACCGGGAAGACCACCGTGATCGCCAAGCTCACCCACCTCTTCCAGGCGCACCGCCTGACCTGCGTCCTCGCGGCGAGCGACACCTTCCGGGCGGGGGCGATCGAACAGCTGGCCGTCCATGCGGATCGTTTGGACGTGAAGCTGATCGCGCACGAGGCAGGAAGCGACCCGGCCGCCGTGGCCTACGACGCCGTGGAGCATGCCCGCGCGCGCCGTCGGGACGTCGTTCTGATCGACACGGCAGGGCGCGTTCAGACCAAATCCAACCTCATGGACCAGATGAAGAAGATCAAGCGGGTCGCCAAGCCCGACCTCGTGCTGTTCGTGGGCGACGCATTGACGGGGAACGACGCCGTCGAACAAGCGAAGGGATTCGAGGACGCCGTGGGAATCGACGGGGTCATCCTCTCCAAAGTCGACGCCGACGCCAAGGGGGGGGCGGCGCTGAGCATTGCCCAGACCGTCAGGCGACCGGTGCTGTATCTGGGCGAAGGGCAGGGGTACGAGGACCTGGTTCCCTTCGACGCGGCCTGGATGGTGAATCGTCTCCTCGGCGATACA
>JBHIBW010000102.1:0-6161 GCA_046759265.1 Thermoplasmata archaeon | reverse complement strand
ATCGTTCCGCGGGCGATTCCACGAATCAGCGCCGCCATCTCCGGGATCTCAATGCGCAGGACCTCTTGGCTGACACGGCGCCTCCCGCGGTCGACCTCGGCGATTTCGCCGACGCCCCCCGTGTTCAGGAGGAAGGCCTGTACCCTATCGCCGCCGGACTCCAAGAAGCGATAGAAGCGATTTCCCTCTTCAGCCTTGTTCCCGATGATGAAAGGATTTGTCCCTACCTGCCGCACGGACATGCCGGCTCGGCGTGGATCGCCACCGGATGACTCCACGGACTCCCCCAGCATGAAGAAGGCAGCCGCCTGCGCCTTCGTCAGCTTCGCCGCCAGCGGCATGACCGTGTTGCGCCGCGTGATGAAGGCCACGATCGCGCCGTCCAACTCGGCGGCAGGCGGGACGTCGATGGGTCCCATTGAATCCCCGAACGCTGCCCGCTGCATGATGCCGCGCCCGTTCCCGGTGAGCGTCAGATCCGCGAGGTCAACCACCGAATCGTGGTCCACCAAGACGTTCTCCAACACCGCGTCACCTTGGGTGATGGCGCGATAGATCAGGGGCTGGGTGTCCGGCGCGAGCCCCTCTGTCTTCAGAAAGAAGCCCTTCTCCGTGCCCAGAGCCGACCAGTCTTCCCGGAGGAAGACCACGTCGTCCTGTGCGATGGCGATTCCCTCCCCGTCCTCCATGAGGCCGTGAGTGTGGGCCGTGTGCGTCGTCTTGCCCGTGGCCGTGAGACCTAGGAAGTACGCGCTGTACCTGCGAACGTCGCCGTCCGACCCTCGTGCCTTGAGGATCTTGGATCCGGCGTGCATCCCGAGCATTCCTTGTCGCTTGGCGTGCCACATGCCCAGCCGGAGGAAGCCCTTCTTGATCTCGCCGTAGTAGTCGGACCCGAGGACGTACGTCGTCGCGATCTCCGGGAACACCAGGATCTGCCGGTCTTTCTCCTGCCACTCGGGCAGATCAACCAAGTTCAATCGGGGGCCGACCTCGCCGCCGTCCAGGTCGAAGAGCGCGAGGTGGAAGAAGTGTGCCAACCGAACGACCTCGGGACGGTAGGCGGAGAGATACAGGGTGCACTCGGGGGAGAACTCGTCGTTCTGGCCCATCCGGCGGATCGTGCGCAGCAAGGGCGCCCGCTTGACATACGCATCCACCAGCCCAACGGTCTCGGCCAAGCCGTCGAGGATCTCTTCTTGTCTTGGATTCAAGGACTCTTGGAGAACCTCGGGGCCGCCCACGTAGACCGTCAGTCCTGCACTGCGACTCCGCACCACCGAGCTGTAGTTGTAGCTGCCCAGGTCCGTCTTAGTGCCAAAACGCTGGGCCCGCTTCCTGAGCTCCTCCCGGCTCGGCGTGGTGACGTTCGGACGGGACGCGAGGCCCTCGACCGTGGCGCTGACGGAGGCGAGCACATCCTGATAGCCGCCCATTCGCTCGCTCTATGCGGGTGCTTACTTAAGGCCTCTCCCAGAGCCAGTGCTGCTCAGATCCCACCGCTAACCTTATACTCAGCCCTCCTTTGGAGCGCCCGTTGGCCGTCGACGAGGCACACGAAAAGGAAGAGGACGAGGAGGTCCATGGGAGCCCCTGGCCCGTCGTCGTGGCGCTCGGATTCGGCCTCATCTTTGCCTCGTTGGGCGTCTATGGGACGGCCCTCCTGAACCCCCTTTTTCTGATCGGCATCGCGGTCTTTGCCGGGGCGGTGGGGGGTTGGGTGTGGGATGACTTCCGAGGGCGACGCATCCCCCATGTCCCGGGGGAGATGAAGGGGGCCGAGGGGACCCTCCTGGCCTTCCCCACGCGCAAGGCCGCCATGTGGATCTTCCTGGCCTCCGAGATCATGTTCTTCTCCGCCATCATTGGGGGCTCCTGGGCCCTCCGCGTGGCCTCTGCGACCTGGCCGGCCCCCGGGGAGATCCTCAACGTCCCGCTCACGGCGTTGAACACCTTCATTCTCATCACGAGCAGCCTGGCCATGGCCGAGGCCCTCCACGCCATTCAGAAGGGCAACCAGCAGGCCTTCGTCCAGCGGCTCCTCATCACCCTCGCCCTGGGCATCACCTTCATTTCGATCCAGGGATTCGAGTACATCAGCCTCATCGCGGAGGGGCTCACGCCCTTCAGCAGCCCGGTCCCGCCCCCGGCGTATGGGTCCACCTTCTTCATCCAGACCGGATTCCACGGCGCCCACGTCACCGGCGGCGTCATCGCGATGACGTACGTCACGCTCAAGGCCCGCAAGGGGAAGTTCACGGCCGAAAACCACGGGACGGTGGAGCTCATGGGACTGTACTGGCACTTCGTGGATGTGGTGTGGATCTTCCTGTTCACCATCGTGTACCTGTTCTGAGGGAGGCAAGGCATGGCGACCGGCGTAGAACAAGCGGGGACGACGCAGACCAAGATGCCCCTCAAGCGACCGTACATCCCGGTGTTCATCGCCCTGGGCCTCTTGACACTCGTGGAGGTCCAGATCCCCGGCATGGACATCGCCAAGAGCAGCCAGATCTTCCTCCTCATGATCTTTGCGATTGGCAAGGCCGCGTTGGTCGTCCTCTACTACATGCACGTGCGATACGAGCCGAGGGCACTCGCCTGGATCGCCCTCGTTCCCCTCTTTCTGGCCATCGCGATGCTCGTCACCTTCATCGGCGAAACGATCTAGCGCGCGTCGTCGAAACTTCCCGCCGCTCCTCAATGCGCGAGATTGTGTGCGATCACGCCGACCAGAAAACCGATAAGGAGCCAGGGTACGGACCGGAAGCGGCTCACCTCCTCGGTCAGCGCAGCCCACGCGCCACGGAGGAAGAGAACGAAGAAAACCCCTGCGGCGAGGAAGCCGAGTAGGACGGAGATCGAGGCGGAGATCAGGTCCGGTGTCAGAGGAGCACTGGCCGCCGTGGCGACGAGGGGCAGGCTCACGAAGACGAGCCCCGCGAAGATGCGGTTCGCGCGCGTGCCGACCAAAAGGAGGACCACGACCAGGAGTCCGCCCTCCAGCGCCCGGTGCACGGCCTGAAGGGCGATGGCTGCGGGGTCGACGACCTGCGCCTGAGTAAGGGTCTGCAAGGCAATGCCGACAACGAGGCCATCCAGTGCGGCGTGGACCGCGAGGAGGAGAGCCACCAGGACCGCGACGCCGAGGGCGGGGGCCCCCCGATCGGCCGAGCCCTTGAGGAGAAACAGGGCGGCGGCGCCTCCCACCAGAAGGCCGACCGCGATGAGCGCCAGGACGCCGGCGATCCCTAGGGAGACACGAAGGGCCGACTCGAGGAGGAACGCATCCGCGAGATCGTGGACGATGAGGTACAGGAGGACGCCCAGGAAGAAGGCGAGCCATGGCCCCGGCAGGTCTCGAATCCGCGGGCCGACGAGCAGCAAGGTGAGACCAAGGAGTCCGAAGAGAGCGATGACCAACCCGGTCTGAGCTTCCAGAACCACGGAGTCAGGCCCACGAGTGGCGTGGGCAAAAACATTTCTCTCGTCTAGGCGAGGGCATCGACCTGCGGGGCGGGCCGCTGGAACGGTCTCCGAAGACGACGCGTCCCTACCACGAGGAGAACCGCGCCAGCGGGAAGGAGCAGGAGGCCGAGCAACAGAACGACGGGATTCATCGCCGCGGTCACGGGCTCGGCGGATCCGGGACCGCCGTCCGTTGCCGTCGTCTCCCCTGTGAGCTGGTCCAACCGGTAGTCCTCCTCAAAGCCGCCGAGGTAGGGATCTGCCGACGCCGGGCCGGGAATCGGAGTGAGCGCGGCGAATGTCACGATGACCGTCCCGAGGAGGAGGATCGCGGAGAGACCGAGCAGAATCACGATCTTGGTGTTCTCAGTGGGATTCAGCAAGTCGCGGCCCTTCCACGAGAGTCCGTAGTATACGAAGCCGTGGTCGTCGTACCGTTTGACCAAATCTCCTTCCACGAGCTTCCGGAGATGGCGATGCACGCCGGCCTTATCGATGTCCAAGACCTCGGCGACCTGTGTTACGGTCCGGCGCATAGGCTCGAGGTTGCGCATGATCTCCAGACGGGTGTCGGAGGCCAGGGCAAGGAGTGCCTTCTTATCGAGTGTGACGCGCATCGGGGTAGGCTCTCTCAGCAGATATTGTGGTCGGACCATATAGTTGGATGCCCTCAACACCAGGTGTCCGTGGAGAGCTCACTGTGCGTCAGGGAACCCACTTCCTCGAACCCGTCCAGTGAATGGGCCTTGAGGATCGTCGGGGAGAGCGTGTAGAGGTACTCGCCGATGTATGCGGAACGCAGGACTGCGAAGGGAGACGCCCATCTGCAGGCGTCCTCGCCTTCCGGTTGATGCGTAATGCGTGTCTGGAGTTCGAAGCCTGAACCGGCGTCAATGGACAGGACCAGGGCGCCTAGCCAGTGTTCTTCGCCGTACTCCCACGGCGGCCGACCGTCGTCTGCCTCGACCAGCTCGACGAGCTGAACGGGCAAGATCACGAACCCTTCCTCCTCCATGTACAGGAATGCCTTGTGGTCGTACAGAACGGGGGAGGAACTGCCTCGGTCTCCCGCCAGATATTTCGCCACCTCCTTCGGCGCAGCGAGGTCGGTGACGTCGAAGAGAGATAGCTTCAGGCCTTGAAACCAGGCAAATTCGCCGCTCGGATCCTCGATGGTCTCCTTGCCGACGCCCAGGATGTGGGTCGCGTCGATGGGATGCAGGTAATCGGAGAATCCTGGAATCTTCAGGTAACCCAGGACAGAGGGATCGGTGGGGTTCGAGAGGTCGAGGACGAAGAAGGGATCGACCTTCTGGAAGGTCACCAAGTAGCCCAGCTCGCCGATGAAACGCGCGGAGTAGATGGTCTCCCCGGGGGCCAGCCCCTCGAGCGCCCCCACCACGTGCAGGTCCGGGTCGAGGACGTACACGCTGTTGACCGAAGCGTCCCAAATCGTGGTCGCCACGCGCAGATAGCCTCGGTGTTCGTCCATGGAGAATTGGTTCAGGAGCCAACCCTTCACGTTCCCGCCGGACGTGGGGAACAGATCGATCCCTTCGACGGCAATGCGGTAGATGGAGGTGAATGCGGTGTCACGGAGGAACAGTTCGGAGCGAGGAAGGGCCTCCCCAACATTCCCCCACTTCGCGAAGGTGACGTACAGGCTGTCGAGGGACATGTAGACAGTCGACGCGTAGCCGGTGAGGAGAGAGAGGTAGCCGACGGCTCCCGTCTGGACGTCGATAGCAACGACGTTTGTCAACGTACCGACTTCCGGCGCCTCGGGGTCGTAGTAGATGCGGGTCGCATCAAAAGGCTGGCACTGCAGGTCGACGCAGATCACCGGGTAGGACCCCTCCTCCCCCTGTGCGTATAGCGGCTGCTGGAGGACGAGGTAAATGACCGCATCCTTCAGGCGGGAGGCGCTGTACGACCCGGTCACCTCGAACACTCGCAAGCGCTCGGGGTCTGCAGGGTCGGCCACGGAGAAGAGGGAGACCAAGGTGCGGCTCTCGACCCCCGACATCCGGAAGTCGAGGGCAGGCTGGATCTGAGGGACGCCGTACCCCGGGTAGAGTCCGGAGATCACGACCAGGATGTCTTCATGGAGAAAGAGACCAAGCACCCGGACTTGCTCCTCGTCATCGCCGCCCAATGTGTCGAACGGAATTCTGGAAACGATGCCCATCATCTCAGGCGGGTGGGCGCGGATAAGGACCACCTCCTCCCCTAACCCG
Organism: Thermoplasmata archaeon; assembly: GCA_046759265.1. GTDB lineage: Archaea > Thermoplasmatota > Thermoplasmata > RBG-16-68-12 > JAJISG01 > JAJISK01. The sequence continues at coordinate 456 of JBHIBW010000102.1, read as the reverse complement.
ACGTAGATCAGCTCGCCGTCGGTCTTCATGATGTCCGCTTCGTCCACCCCGGCGACCTGGACGTTGGTTCCGGAGAATTCGCCGGCGTCGAGCGTCTCCGCAGCCGTGGCGATGTCGCCTAGGGTGTTCCCCTGGGCCCAGCGGAAACCATCCAAGCCGCTTCCATCGGCGTGACGAAGGGAGTCTAGGTAGGCATGAAAGGCCCCTCTCGATCCGAAGGAATCGAGGCCGACGTCGGGACTGACGGATACGATGTAGGACACCGCGCCGCCGAGCAGGAGGACGGCGACGAACACACTCGCGAGGACCGCCCTTAGGGCCATGGACTTCGCAGGTGGCTCCCGGGTAATGAAACCCTGTTTGGCGTTGACCTTACGGTCAACAACGCAGGGCCGGAACGGGATGTCGGGGGCGGGGTTTGAACCCGCGACCTCCGGATTTCCCAGGAGCGCGCCT
>JBHIBW010000101.1:0-6163 GCA_046759265.1 Thermoplasmata archaeon | reverse complement strand
CGCAGCTCCTCCGTCGTGAGCTGTCTTGCGTTGTGAACCACAATCTCGGCGGCCCTTCGCACGAGCCAAATGGGCTGCCTCTCCCTCTTCACATGCGAGAGGTCCACAATCCGTACTTCTCGCTGCACGCCCGTTCCTCCTGCCACACTCACGTCCACCTGCGCGCTGTCCCCCGAAGATCAACGCGGAGTTTCCCTAACGGCGGTCCTCCATATTAATACTATTCCATTTATTATTATCATACGATATAATCAAACCTGATTCTGGCAGGCCCCCCGCCAACCCTAATATAACGCCGGGCCGTGTCCATCCCAGGATGGAATCGCCTCGGATGAGCTTCTTCGAGCACCTCGAGGAGTTCAAGCGGCGAGCGCTTCGAATCTTCGTCGTCTTCCTTGTCTTCTTTGCCCTCTTCATCACCTTCTCCATTCGGTTCGTGGAGGTCGGCGGAATCTCCATTCCCTACCTCTGGCCGGACTTCTTCAATTCCATCTCCGTCCAGGTCATCGGCTTCAGCCTCGAGTGGTACCTTCCGGCCTTCGTGACGCCGGTCCAGATCACCCCGGCAGAAGCGATCCTGGTCCAGTTCAAGGTCGCCATGTTTCTGGCCGTCCTGGCGTCGATGCCGATGATCGTCTACCAGCTCTCCAAGTTCGTCTCCCCCGGCCTCTACGAACGGGAGAAGCAGGTCATCCTCAAGATCACGGTTCCCGCGACCCTTCTCTTTCTCACCGGTGTCCTCATCGCTCACTTTCTCATCCTCCCGTTCGTCTTCGACTTCCTCTATACGGTCGGTCAGAACATCGGCCTCGAGCCCCTCGCTCGCGTGGACCCCGTCTTCGATGTCGTCCTCCTCTTCTTTGTCGGCATGGGACTCGCATTCCAGACCCCCGTAATCATGTGGGGGCTGACGGCCTTGGGAGTGGTCGACCCGGAAGTCTTCAAGAAGTACTGGCGGTACGCGGTGTTGGGCTTCTTTGTCTTCGGGGCGGTGATCACCCCGGACGGGAGCGGGCTGACCATGATGTTGGTGGCCCTGCCGATGAGCGTTCTGTACGTCGTGGGTTACCTCCTCTCCGTGCGGACCTGGAGGCGCCGCGAAGGACCCGAGGAACCCAGGGACGGTGGGAGCAAACGGTCAAGCCCCGCCGTCTGGTCCGCCGTGATTCTCGTCGGCGCCGTCATCGTCGCGTTTGTGTGGCTGGGGACGCCTCTCCTCACGCCCACGACCCCCTCCACCCCTATTGCCTCGGGCACACTGGATGTGACCCTTCCCGCGTTTGTTCTGTATTCGCCGATCCCGCTCACCACGGAGATGGAAACCGGGGCGACTTTGACGGCGGGCGCCTTCACAACCGTTCCGTTTGTCTGGTCCGCCAGCGCGAGCGACGGTACGAACGCGAGGGTGGAGCTGAACGTGACGCCGACAGGGCCCTTTCATCCCTCGTCGGGGGGAGACATGCTGACCGTGCTGCCCACGCATTGGACACCTGAGAACCTGACGTCCCTGCGCCTCGCCGCGAGCGGGGGAAGTGCCGGCCTCTACGCCCTCAACCTGTCCATCGCCTACACCGTCTTCGACGTCGGGGGAAGCCTCGTGGTTGCCTACGAGCCTACACCCACTTCCGCGGCCTTCGTGGAGCTAGCCCTGACCCCGGTGGATCCGCCGATGCGCTCGGAGATGACTCGCTTGGATCGCGGGCGACTGACGTCACTGGGCCCGGGCTGGGAGCTCAGCGCGTCACTCGATTCCGTTCGGGCCGACAACGCGACATTCATGTTCAACTTCCCGGTGGCGGAGATCCCGCTGACGGGCCGCACGCTTTCGCTCTCTCTGGTCCGCAGCTTTACATGGTCCCCTGGGGAAGATCTCGACCTCTGGATTCGAGGGGACACCGCTGCCGAATTCGTGTACACCTGGTTCGTCGACGACCGCTTCGGGTCCATCTATCCTGTCCTGGAACCAGCGTAGCCGAGGCGTACCGTGGGGTGCGAAAAGGCTATATCTCCGAGCCAGCCTCCTTAGGTGGGTACCGTGATGGACTTTCTCACCCCGGTGTTCGAGGCCTTCCGCCTACAGTTTGGCATCCCCGCCGGACTGGAGATCATCATCATCCTTGTGATCGCAGCCGTAATCCTCTTCTTCGGAGGGCAGAAAATCCCGCAATTGGCCCGGGGAATTGGCAAGGCCCTGGGAGAGTTCCGCCGGGGTAGAATGGAGATCGAACGGCAGATCCGCCAGGAAGTCGACACGGATCAGACCTACTCCGGAACCCAGCAGGTCGTGGAGATCAGCCCGCGCCTCGTTGAGGCGGCCAAGGAACTCAACATCGACGTGCTCGGCCGGCGGGAACGCGACCTGAAGATGGAGATCATCAAGGCCCTCGACCGGGAGTCCGAGGACAAGCTGAGGAAAGTGGCTGGCCTGCTCGGCGTCGCGTCCGAGGGGCTCGACCATGCGCAACTGAAGGACCGCATCGGCGAAGCCCTCGGCGTCTGACCCCTTACACCGAACCTTAATACCCCGGCCTACTTTGGGCCCGACGGGCCCCGACCCATGGTCTACAGCGACCTCAGCTACGCGTACCGGCGGCTTCGGGACACCCTGGGAGAGGACCGGGTTTCCACGGACCATATGGAGACGGTCCTGTACACCCACGACTTTGCGCCTTTGCCCAAGCAGGCGTCCATCCAGTTTCGGTTGAATCCCGACCTGGTGGTCCTTCCCAAGTCCACACAGGAAGTCGTTCGCGTCCTTCGGCTGGGGAAGGAACTTGAGCTACCCGTCGTCCCCCGAGGAGGTGGGACCTCCCTCCACGCCGGTTCCGTCCCCAACCTGGGGGGGATTCTCCTCTCCACCAGCCTCATGAAAGGGGTCTTGGAGGTGGACGAGGATCGCCGCTTCCTCACCATCCAAGGCGGCGCGACATGGGAGGAGGCCCTCGAGGCGGCCGAGGCGGCAGGATTGTCCTTCCCGTTGGAGCCTCTCCTCCGCCGTGCGGCCACGGTCGGCGGGCATCTCAGCAACGGCGGCGTGGCAATCGGTTCGTACAAGTACGGGGCGTTTCCTCGCTGGGTTCGAAGCCTGGAGGTGGTGCTGCCCGATGGCGAGGTGCTCGAAACGGGGGAACGCGCGTTCGACCTGGGGTCTCGAAACTACAATCTCACGAGCCTCTTCATGGGGGCCGAGGGATCGCTCGGCGTCATCACCAAGGCCACCCTGAAGCTACACGCGAAGCCGGAGGGGTCTGCCATGGCGGCCTATGGGTTTCCGGACCTGGCGACCCTCGGCAAGAGCCTGCGTGACATCAGCCAATCACCGGTGACGCCCTATCACATTGGATTCTTTGACGAATCGCACCTCGTCATGCAACGTGCCTTCCAGGGCTACCAGGCGGGGTCCCGGCGCTCCCGGGCCGAGGTGGAAGCCACCCCGCGCGTCCCGGTCCTCCCGGCGGCCGCCCTGGTGGCCTTCGAAGGGCCGAAGGATCAGGTGCAGGCCGAGGCGGAGGCCCTGGACAAGCTCCTGACGGAGGCGGGCGCGACGAGGCAGGACGACTTCGTGGCCGAGCTTCTGTGGGAGCAGCGGGACCAGCCCTACCAGCCCCGCCGAATCTCGGGAGGCCTCGTGGCCGTCGAAGCGCTCGTTCCCCTCTCCCGGCTCGAGGAGGCCGTGGTGGGCGCGGCGAAGCTAGCTCGGAAGATGAAGACCGAAGCGGCCTTCCACGGGTTCCTCGTGGATCGGAGTTCGGCTCTCTTGGTTCCGTACCTGGTCACCGACGAGCGGACCCTCCGCGGGCAGCTCAGTCTCGCCTTCGTGGAGCGTTTCCACGAATTCGTCCTCGGCCTCGGGGGACACCCCATAGGGCTGGGATTCCTGACCACCTACAACCTCGGCCCGATGTTCGGGCCCCTGGTGGGGGCGATGCAGGGGATCAAGCGAAGCATGGATCCCGCCAACATCGTCAACCGCGGCAAGCTCGTGGAGACGATGGCCAAACCGCCCCCGCTGTACCCCTTCACCGACTTTTCTGTGCCCCCTGGTCTCATGCGGTTCGGTCTCCGCTTCCTCGGCGCCTTCCGACGCATCATGCCCCGGCAGAAGATCATCTCGCGACTCAAGAAGCGGGGGGCCTGAGGTGGCCGTCGGATATCGGGATTTCATGGGCGTCCTCCGGCCCGTTCCGGCGTTGGAACGCCTCCCGGAGGAAGAGCTCGTGAAGATCGTGTACCTTCGGGACAAACGGGCGCTTCCGGATGCGATCAAGCGGCTCTTCGATCAGGCCGCCGTCATCCCGATGGAGATGGAGGAGACCCGGGACGTGGCGGAAGCGATGCGGTTTGCCTCCGGGGAGACCGCAGGTGTCAATCTCGGGGGGGCCTCGGGCACGATCCACTACGTCCGTCGGAGTCTGGAGATGCTGAAGGATCGGGACCTCAGCGTGGACTGGGGGCCGCGGGCGGATCCCCTCGAGGGCGACGTCCTTCCCCTCTTCGATGGGCTTCTCCTGGACCTTTCCAAATTCAAGGGAGTGGAGGTGCGCCCTGAGGCCAACACGCTGCGCGCGGAGGCGGGAGCGACGTGGCGCGACGTCTCCGAGGCCGCCCAGCAAGCCGGTCTCCTTCTGCCCCTCTTTCCCGTCCTGCCGACCAATCCGTACATGGGGGACGTCATCGCCGGGAGTGCCCTGCTCTCCTCCTTTGCCGGCGGCCCCGAGACCTACATCCGGAACGTGGATCTCCTCGGCCCGGACACGAGCTACTCGCAAAGCGGATTCGACCTCGTTCCCAACAACGCCACGGGGTACGACCTCAACTCGCTTCTGCTCGTCATGGGACGGAACCTGGGGATCCCCGTCTCCCTCACGTTCCAGTTGCTCCCCATCAACCGGACGCGGGCGGTCCGGTTCTCGTTTGACTCATGGGAGGGCGTCCTGACGGCCCTGCAGACCATTGCGAAAGCCCCGCTAGAACCCCTCCGCGTCGTCTTCGGCGATCCGGTCGCGTCGGCCGCGGGCCTGGACGGCGGGGAAGGGTACACCCTCGAGGTCGACCTCGGCGCGGCCGAGGAAGTCCTGCCCGGGCAGGAAGAGACCCTGCAGGCGGCCGTGGGCGAAGAGACGCCCGGAACGGGGAGCGACGGCCTGGGCCACTTGCACGAGTCCGCCACGCGTGAGAAGGGCCCCTTCCACCTCGCGGAGATCCAGACCTCCCTGGCAGACCTCCCGCCTCTGTGGGAGGAACTGGCGACCTGGGTGGGGGTGCGTGGAAGCGCCTTTGGCCTGGCCGGCTCGCTACGAGAGGGGGGAACCGTCCATCTGCTGCCCTTCATGCGCGGTGACCTGCGCGGGACCAGCACGACCGGGGGTCCGGTGGATCAGGTCCTGCACCGGGGGGATCGCTTCAACCGCATCACGGAACTGGTGAAGATCGCCCAGCGACACCCCTGCCGGGTCCGAAACACCCAGGTGGGCCAGCTCCTCGCGGGCGACACGCAGATGCGGAAACGGTTTGCCCTGGCGCGCCGAATCAAACGGGGCGTGGACCTGGGGAACATCATCAACCCGTCCGGGCTGCTGTGGGTTCCCCCGCCGCGATAATTACATCAAGGCGGTCCCGCAGTTCTCGCATACGCCCGCATCTCGGGGGGACACGTGCCCACACCGCGGGCAGACGTTCGGCATGTTCATCTTCACGGGCCACACCGTGAAGAGAAGGCCGAGCGGGAGGAACACGGCGGCGAGCCACCACGTGGACGTCACGATGCCCTCCAAGCCGATCGCGAAGAGAATCACCGCGGAGACCTTGGAGATCACGATCGCCTTCTGCATCTTGGGCAGCTGCTGAAGCAGCTTGACCTCGGCCTTTCGCGACATGCGGTGGGGCCACTTCGGCCGTTTCGTAGGCGTCTCGGATGCAACGTCCTCGGCGACCATCCTTAGCCCTCCCCGTCCTCCGGCTCCAGGGAGGCGGGAGCGTTGTCTACGACCTCCCAACCGGGGCGCGGAATCATCACGATGGCCTCGACGGGGCAGATCACGGCGCACTTCGCGCAGCCGATGCAGGTCTCCGCGACGATCCGGGCCTTCCGGGTCTCGAACTGGAGGTCCGGGAGGTAGGAGGTCTGGTCCACCATGACGATGGCGTCCTCGTGGTCCGGCCG
>JBHIBW010000100.1:0-6183 GCA_046759265.1 Thermoplasmata archaeon | reverse complement strand
GTCGCAGTCCGGGAAGGTGAGGTCGTACGGGCAGCGGTAGCAGTAGGCGTACGGGACGAGGTTTGCTCCGGGCATAAGGGGGAAGAACCGCTCTCGTTGCACCCCCTTGCTGGAGGTCAAGGAAAGGGACCCCATCGTCCGGCCGTGGAAGGCGTTGAGGAAGGCCAAGAACTGCTTCCCCGGCCGGTTCCACCGAGCCAGTTTGATCGCGGCCTCGATGGACTCCGTACCGGAGTTGGTGAAGAAGACCTTCTTCGGAAAGTCACCGGGGGTCAGACGCGTTAGGACCTCGGCCAGGTCGGCCTGCACCTGATAGTAGAAGTCCGTGCCGGCCATGTGCCACATCTCGGCCAGCTGGGCCTCCACGGCCTCCCGGACGTCGTCGTTGATGTGGCCCAGATTCGTCACGGACACCCCGCATGTGAAGTCGACGTAGCGGTTCCCATCGACGTCCTCCACGACGGATCCCTTCGCCCGTTGGACGACCAGCGGCAGCGTCTTCGTGCTCGTGGCGAGGAACCGCCCGTCCTGTTCGATGACTTTGCGGGCTTTCGGTCCCGGAGGGGGAACCTGCATCCGTGGGGCCTTCATGCGATCCGCTCACGAAGTTACCCGGAGCGCTCGTTAAAAAGGGCTCGGATGCACCGCGGTCGGGAACGTGAGTTCTCCCGACGGGGGCAAGTGACCGATAGGTTGGCGTTAGGGCTGGGGCGGGAAAGTTCCGCTTAGCCCCCAATGCGGAAGACGGCCGTCCCGCAGACAGGGCAGGTTCCCTTCGTGGCGGGCTTGCCGTTCTTCATGGTGATTCGCTGGGGGTTTTGGATTTCTCGCTTGGCCCTACACTTCACGCAGTAGGCTTCTACCATAGCTGACCCAGGCACGGATTAGCGTTCCTTTTTTAAAGGTTTCGGTACTCATTCTCACGCTCGATAACCAGAAACCGGCTTCAAAGGTTATATACGGACCCCGCTAGTCATTCCGCGGGAGCTTCTGTGCCCCCCTTGGAGGCGTCGTTATTACCCTCATCGAGGATCTCGCGATTCGCAAGGTGCTGGACAGCCGAGGGAATCCTACGGTGGAGGTGGACGTCCATACGACCAACGGATTCGGCCGTTTTTCCGCCCCGAGTGGGGCGAGCACGGGCGCCCATGAGGCGGTCGCGTTCCCCGAGGGAAAGGTGGACTTGGCCGTCGAGCGGTTCGACACCCACATCCTCCCCAAGGTCTTGGGCCTCGATGCGATCTTCCAGGAGGAGGTGGACGACGCCCTCCGGGAGACCGACGGGACCGCCGACTTCTCCTTTCTGGGGGCCAATGTGGCCGTCGCCACCTCCTTGGCGGCAGCCAAGGCGGCATCCAACGCGTTGGCCCTCCCACTCTACCGATACTTGGGGGGCATGACGGCGAACCGGATGCCTCGCCCGTTCGGCAACCTCCTCGGAGGGGGCGCCCACGCCCCGGGGGGGACCGTCATCCAGGAGTTCCTGAGCGTAGCCTTGGGGCCAACCGTCGCGGACTCGGTGCGCGCAAACGCGCAAGCCCATGCCCGGGTGGGAGCGGCCCTGCGGGCCAAGCTTCCCAACGCCGCCATCGGACGGGGCGACGAGGGGGCCTGGACCGCGGCCATTCCCGACGAAGAGGCCCTGGGCTTGGTGGCAGACACCTGCACAAAGATCCAGGACGAGCTAGGATTCCCCTGTCGTCCGGCCCTGGATATGGCGGCCTCCGAGTTCTATCGGAAAGGCAAGTACGTGTACCGGGACCGGGAACGGACGCCGGAGGAGCAGGTCGACTACGTGGCGCAGCTGGTCGACGAGTACGACCTCTACGCGGTGGAGGACCCCTTGGAGCAGGACGACTATGGAGGCTTCGCCGAGCTCACCTCCCGCGTCCGGGACCGTTGCCTTATTATCGGGGACGACCTCTTCGTGACGAACGTAGATCGCATCCGGGCCGGCGTGGAGGCCGGATCCGCCAACGGCGTCCTCATCAAGCCCAACCAGGTGGGGACGCTGACGGACACCTGGATGGCCGTAGATTACGCCCACGGCCACGGCTTGCGCACCGTGCTCTCCCACCGGAGCGGAGAGACCCCGGACGCGACCATCGCCCACCTCGCGGTCGCCTTCCGTTGCGAGGGCATCAAGACGGGGACCGTGGGGGGCGAGCGGACCGCGAAACTGAACGAACTCATTCGTATCGAGGAGGAGCTGAGCTAACATGGCCGACGCAACGGAGACGGCAACCGAGGAGACGGGGCCCCTGCTGATCTCGGAGGACGAGTACCTCACGAGCGGGATCCACATCGGGACCCAGCAGAAGAGCCGCGACATGAGGTCCTTCATCTACAAGGTCCGAACCGACGGCCTGTACGTCCTGGACATCAAACAGACGGACTCAAGGATCCGGGACGCCGCCAGCTTCCTGGCTACCTTCGACCCGGAGGAGATCCTCGTCGTGGCCGCACGGCAGTACGGCCAGAAGCCCGCCCGGGTGTTCGCGGAGACCATCGGCTCTAAAGCCTTCCCCGGCCGCTTCGTGCCGGGCACCCTCACGAATCCCGAGTTGCCCCAGTACTCTGAGCCCCGGGTGATCGTCGTCACAGACCCCGCGGCGGACCAACAGGCCCTGCGGGAGGCGGTCAACGTGGGCATCCCGGTCGTGGCCCTCAGCGACGCAAACAACGAGACGAAGTACGTGGACCTGGTGATTCCCACGAACAACAAGGGGAGGAGGGCCCTGGCCACCGTGTACTGGCTCCTCGCACGCGAGTTTCTCAGGGCGCGGGGCCTCATCAAGGGGGACAAGGACTTCTCGCGCACCATCGAGGACTTCGAAGCGACGCTCTAGGGGTTGGATGCGACCACCTGCCGTGGCTGGGCAGTTCTACGCCGCGGATCGCGAAGCCCTTGTGACCGAGATCGAGGCCTGTTACGCCTCTCCCCTGGGCCCAGGCCGTCTGCCGGGGGACCATGGGACCGAACGGAGCCTTGCGGGCCTGGTCGTGCCGCATGCCGGCTACATGTACTCCGGACCCGTCGCGGCGCATGCGTACCTGGCGTTGGCCGAGGACGGGCTCCCCGACACCTATGTGATCCTTGGTCCCAACCACACCGGGTACGGCCTGCCGCTTGCGGTCGCCACGGACGACTTCCAGACGCCCCTCGGCGTGGCCAAGGTGGATCGGGACCTCGCGGAGGAGCTGATCCAGGGGCTCATCGAGGGGGACATGGAGGCCCATCGATACGAACACTCCCTGGAGGTCCAGGTTCCATTCCTCCAGCACTTGCGGGCCGATGTCTCCATGGTCGCGCTCTGCATGGGCGTGCAGGACTACCAGGCGGCCCTCGAGGTGGGTGCCCGGGTGAGGGCCGTTCTGAAGGACCGGGACGCCGTCATCGTGGCCTCTACGGATTTCTCCCATTACGTTCCCCCCGAGGTCGCCACGGTCAAAGACCGCCGGGCCATCGACGGCATCCTCGCGGGGGACCCGAGGGGATTCCTGAGTGCGGTCCAGGGGGAGTCCATCAGCATGTGCGGCTACGGGCCCGTGGCGGCGGCGCTGGTGGCCCTCGAGGGCCCGAAGGGAGAACTCCTGCGATACGGCCACTCGGGGGAGGTCGCCCCCATGCGGGACGTCGTGGGGTACGCGGCCCTCACCCTACGGACGTAGAGGCATCGATCCAGCGCAGATAATCCTCGGAGCCCGTCTCCATCGCATAGGCCACCACGCAGGGGACCTCGTAGGAGTGGGCCTTCTGAGCGACCGCGATGGCCTGTTGCACCAGCTCCTGACGCGTCTTCATGATGACCGCGACCTCCTTCTCCTCCTCGATTGCGCCCTTCCACCGATAGATGGACTGGATGGGAAAGATGTTCCCGCACGCGACGAGGCCGTCCTCGACGAGGCGAAGAACGATAGATCGGGCTTCCTTGGCGTCTCCGACGGTCATGTAGAGCATCGCATACATGGATTGACCAGGCGAGTTCCATTCATATAGACTCGCCCGCCTGCGCAGGGACCTCAGGGCCTTAGACATTGGGGTATCGCTGTCGAGGGTGCGGGCTGAAGACCCGGACCTGCGGCGGATGTGGAAGCACCCTCAGAGTCTCCTTCTCTGTCGGCCAATCGCCGGAATCGGCATAAGCCTGCCTCGCGTTCTCGCGCTGTGGATCGTAGTCTGCGTCGTCAGGTAACCATTGGCACGATTGCAGCAGTCCTTCTTGCAATCGGTGCTCTTCTTTGGGTATTGACTGCAGTTTCGCTTGGGACGCCCGGTTCCGCCCCGGGTCCTCGTTTTGGACACTTTCTTAATGTGTTGGTTGGGCTTGCCTTCTTTCTGGGCGGCCTTGTTGTAGGTTTGTACGCCCTTGCGTCTTCCCGGGGGGTCCACGTGGAGGAGGTCAGGGACGAGTGGCTCGAGAGGTGGTGGCAAGCCCAACAAAGGGGACCGGAAGGACCGCCAAAGTCGCCCCCCAAGGAGGATGGTTGAGTGGTCAACAGAGAGCCACGAGGCAGCATCATCATTCTCCCGCCTTCGTCTGTGCGGGCTGCAAGTTGGGGCTGAAGATAGGCTGCAAGTAGGAGGGCACTTCGCTCCCGCTACCAATCCTGTTCAGCGACTAGCAGTGAGATGGCCTCTCTGAGTTCCTTAGGAAGTTTCTTGCCCCGACGTTTGTTAAGTTCCTCCCTGAGAACTTCTTCATAGATAGGGAACATCTCCAACTCGAGGTCAGTTTGGCTATCCGGGAAGTTGTCTATGAAATCGTCGCGGTCCACTGTTGACCGCCGATCTTCATAGGATCTGCTCGTGCGCTTTGCCTCGAACAGTCTCGAGATTGTTTCCTGGGCCTCCTGACGCATCCTCTGTCTGAGCATCTTCTCCGCCGCTCGCCGGTCCCCTTCCTCCTGTTTCCTTCGCTCCTCCTCCTGCTGCGCCCGCTTCTCCTCGGCTACCTCTCTTTCTGTTTCTCTCAGCTTCTTCCTCGCTTCGACAACCCGCGAATCCTCCTCCTCTTCTGGTGTCATCCAACACCTTCACTGGTCCTTGGGCCCTCGTAAAAGTTCTCCTGCGAGTATCATCCGGACGAACGTCAAGGATTCGCCCTAACCTCTTGGACAATCGAGATCTTTCGGCTAGGACTACTCAGGCGTGAATAATGTGCGGGATTTCAATAAGGGCACTTCTTCAACCTGAATATCACTCGTGAGAACAGCCTCGCACCCTTTTTACCAAAACACAGGGCTAGACAAAGGACGAGGCCCTTGAGCGTCGTCACCATTCTGGAGATGCAAGAGGCACTCGTCGCACTTCTCGGTCGCAAGGGGATGGGACCCAGTGAAGTCGGGGAGCTGGCCGAATATCTCCTTGGGTTCTTCGGCTACGGCACGGAGGTCGTGGACAACGTGCTCCTGCCGGAGGACCGAGACGTGTTCTACATGCTGGAGGAAGAGGGGTTGCTAGGCACCCGCCAGGAGGAGGTCCTGGTGACGCCGGGCAAGCTATGGCGCCTCCACTACTGGATCCTCCGCGTGGACCGCGTCAAGCACGCGCTGAAGGAGGGACGCGATGAGGGGGAGGAGGTCGAAGCCCTCTACCAGGGCATGGCGGATGAGGTCTGGGTGCGCCGTCAGGCGTCCTGACCGGAGAACCTTTTAAGCGAGGAGCGGGGTGTGACTCTGGGTTGACGTTCCACGAGATCACGATCGTCTTTCTTGCCTTTGCGGGCTGGATTCTTGGCCTGTACCTTCTAGAGAAGCGTGGGCTGCTCAGTCGCGTGGGCCTCACGCTCATGGGCCCGTTCCTGATGGCCAAGACCCTGCGGGGCCGCGCCTTCATCGAGCGGATCGCCCAGTGGCGAGGGTGGGGCGCCATGGGCAAGATCTTTGTCGGCCTGGTCGCGGTGACCATGGTGGGCATGACGGCCCTTCTCGTTTGGACTGCGACCCTGGTGTCCCGCATCCCACCCGAAGCGGCCCCCTCTCCGCAGGTCCTCCTCGGCCTGCCGGGCATCAACCCGTTCATCCCCCTCACCTACGGGATCTTCGCCCTCGCGGTCGCCATCATCATTCACGAATTCTCCCACGGGATCCTCGCCCGGAAGTGGAAGGTCAAGATCAAGTCCCTCGGCATCCTCCTCTTCATCGTCCCCATCGGCGCCTTCGTGGAGCCGGACGAGGAGG
>JBHIBW010000099.1:0-6410 GCA_046759265.1 Thermoplasmata archaeon | reverse complement strand
CCCCGTCCTCGAGGAGGACGTCCACGTCCGTGGCGGTGTGGGGAAGGACCCGGCCACCCGGGTAGCTCTCCCGCTTCGCGATGAAGTCGGCTTCGATGCGGTGTGACGCGACCTCCGCGTCTGAGGACGCCTTCAACCCGGCGAGGCCGGCAACGTGATCCGGGTGGACATGGCTGATGACGATGCTTGCGATATCCGCGGGTTTGTACCCGGTCCCCTTCAGGTACTTCACGACGTCAGGTGCCCCCGTCGTATCCGTCGTGTCGATGAGAATGAGTCGGTCTTCCGTCAGCAGGGCACAGTTGGCCATGCTCTCGATGAGATGGACGCCTTGCATCAGTTTCACGCGATCCCCCGCCCGCGATGGGGAATCCGGGCATTTAGGCCTTTGCACCCTCGCACTCTCCCGGTGGGGTTAACTAAGGGACGCCCCTTTCCCGCCCGCCAAGGCGTGGGTCGGTTTCCTTGCGGGATCGCGTCCAACGGCGCTGGGAAGAACACTACGCCGCCGTCTCGAGGCGGAACCCTCTTCGGGGGACCCGGGCCCTCCTGGCCTACAACTCTGTCATCGACCGGGTCCGCGTTCTCGATGCGGCCTGGCTCGCGCGCCTCCCGCCCCCGAAGGCGGTACCCCCCCTGTTCGCCAAGCCGGTGGAGGACCTCGAGGACTTAGCGGAGGGCCTCTCCCACTCCATCAGCCACGGCCTGGCCCTCGAGGTGCTCTGCGCCGACGACGTAATCGGGTTCCTGGAGGAGACGGGAGGGTACGAGGGCCGCCCCGGGGGGCAGGTGGCCACGGTGGCCCGTCTTCTCTCCAACTTCGGGGCCGACCGAATTCTCGTCCATCCCGATCGGTTCAACTGGGAGCTGGCCTCGCTCTACCAAGGAACGTCCGCCCAGGTTCCCTTGCGGCTCGCGTCGGACGTGGAGTACCCGGCCGCGGAGGAATTCTACTGGGAGTGTGCCCCGGAGGTGCACTACATCCTCGAATATCCGAAGGGCCTCGCCTTCGGGAATGGGCCGGCCCCCCGGGCCAGCCGGCTCATCGCAGCGCCCCAGACGCGGATCCAGTTCCACCCCGAATGGGAACGCGCCTTGCCGGAAGCAGGCCGAGGGTCCGACCTCTTCTTCCTGGCCGGGCTGAACCACATGGGGGAGGACTTCGAGGCGAGCTTTCGCCGAGTTCGGGAACACATCAGGGCAGCGAAGACGACGAACCCGAAGCTGGCTGTCCACCTGGAGATGACGTCTACACCCGACCTGCCCAAGCGAGAAGCGATCCTGGACAAGATCGTCCCGCTCGTGGACAGTCTGAGCGTTAACGAGGCGGAGCTCGCGGACCTGGCGTTCCTTCTGGGCCTCCCCAACTGGGAGGCGGTGCGGGAGGATCCCGCCCGCCAGCTGGAGGCGTTGCATCTGCTGCGCGCCTTGGGTCCCCAGCGAGTCAACATGCACACGCTGGGCTACTATCTGACGCTCAGCGCCCATCCCGTCGAACGGGTGAGGCAGGCGAACGTCTTCGCCGCCTTATTGGGTACGGGGCGGGCCCTCACGGGACAGAGCCCGGATCCCCAGGTCCTCCCCCATGCGCTGAAGGTCCCGCTGGCGGGGAGAGGGTTGGCGGCCATGGAAAGCCTCGCTGAGGGGATGGCGATGCCAGCCAACGCCGAAACCGCCCTCCTCGAGGACGGCTGGCTCCGGGACGAGGATCTCGTGATCGTACCGACCCGCATGGTGGAGCGACCGCCCTACACCGTGGGCCTGGGCGACACCATCTCCGGGGCGGCCGTCTTTGGGGAGGGATGGCCGTAGGCGTCTCAGAGGCCGAATTTACGCCTCCCCCGCCCGGCGGAGGAGCCACGCGGCGTCCTCGGGTGGGACCGAGTTGATGTAGAAGCCGGTGCCCCGCTCGAAGCCTGCCTTCCTGGAGAGACGCGGGGTAATCTCCAGGTGCCAATGGTAGTATGCGTAGTCCTCACCGTCGCTGGGCGCCGTGTGAATGTACCAGTTGAAGGGCGGATTCCCGAAGAGCGTGTCCAGCCCTCGGAGGGTGTCCCGGAGAAGACGGGCCAGGGTCCGCCTCTCCCGAGTCGTGATCTCCTCAAAGCGGCTTCGGTGCCGGCGTGGAAGGATCCAGATTTCGAAGGGGAACCGGGAGGCGTAGGGACAGAGAGCAACGAAGTCCTCGTTGGCGAAGGCGACCCGATCCGAGGCGCCCAACTCCTCCTCCAGAATCCCATCGTAGATGCACGTTCCCCGTTCCCGGTGATGGGCCACCGCCCCCCGGAGCTCATCTTGGATGCGCCGCGGCACCATGGGCATGGCAATCAACTGACTGTGGGCGTGGTACAAGGAAGCCCCCGCCTCGGCGCCGTGGTTCTTGAAGATCAGGACGTACGTCAGCCGGGGGTCCTTCGCCAGGTCCGTCGTCCGAGCCGCGTAGGCGCGCAGGACGTCTTGGATCTGGCGCGTTGCGAGGGCTGAGAAGTCCTTTGTGTGATCGGGGGTCTCGATGATGATTTCGTGGGCCCCTACCCCTTCCAGGGAGTGAAAGAGGCCGTTGTCCTGGACCTGCACCACGCCATCCGGGGTGAGGGCCGGGAACCTGTTCGGGACACACCGCACCCGCCAGGTCGAACCGTCGGAGGCGTCCGCCGGGTAGGCCAAGACTTCGGGGGGCGTCATGTGTTCATGGCCAGGACAGAACGGACAGTCCTCTGGGGAGCTGGCCAGGCTCACGACGCCCTGGGTCTCGAAAGGCCGTTGGGCGCGAGAGGGGGCGAAGACCACCCAGGTATCCGTAACGTAGTCCTTCCGGAGCTCGGGCACCGCTGGTCGAGGTCGAAAGCGAGGCGTCAAATAAAGATGTGACGCGCATTGCGGGGCGGCTAGGGTCCGAGCGTGAGTCGACGCCGCTGGAACGCCTCCGTGTAGTCCTCACGGAAGGCCATGTCCATGGGTAGTTCGTCGAACCACCGGACCTCTTCGATGCCCGTCCCTGGGGTGGCGTCCTCAGACGAGGCCACGGCCTCAAACTGGAAGAGGAACCCCCGAGCGACCGCCTTCCCGTCGGTGACCGTCAGGTCAAAGGTCTGGGTCAGGTCGAGGATTCGGACCTCCAGGCCCACCTCCTCCAGGGCTTCTCGCGTGAATGTCTGCTCCGGGCTCTCCCCCGGAAGGGCCCCTCCTCCAGGTGCCACCCACTCGCGGCCCCACCCGCGGCCGGGTTCGTGGCGCAGGAGGATGACCTGGCCCGTTCGGATCCAGATGAGTCCCACTCCGCCGAGGTTCCCCCCCGCGACGCGCTGAAGCTCGCGAACCTTCTCGCCGGGGGCCTCCCAGGTTCGCTCGTCGTGGGGCACCCGGCCATACCGCTTGATGACGGAACGGAGGGAATCGGGCATCTCCACGCGATCCCCTACTCTTCGGCCAGGGAAGCGTAGAGGAGCGGGAGGAGGAGGCTCGCGTCCCCCTCGACGGTCACCCGCTCCGCCCCCACGCCCACCTTGCCCCAGGACACCGCCTCTCGGAGGCGCGCCCCGGATAGGCTCCCGTCGTGCTCCACCGCTGTGGTCAAGTAGACGGCGTAGTCCAGGCCCTCCCGGAACTGGTTCCACCAGAGGACGTGGTGTTTGGAGACGCCGCCCCCGATGACCAGGGCACCCGAGCGCTCTGAATCGAAGACCCGATCCGAGAGGAGGGTCTCATCCTGCATGAAATCCACGAGGAACTCGGGGTGTTCCTGCCCAAAGCTCCAGAGGTGGTATCCGAAGGCCCCGTCCGTGAGCGCAGGCACGATGACGGGGATTCCGCGGTGGGCGCACCAGTAGAGCAAGGAAGACTCGTCGCCCAGACGATCCCCGGCCAGTTCCAGCAGCTTCCACCCACTTAACCTCCGTTCGCCCTCGTCCCAAAGGGCCTGGAAGAAAGATCGAAGGGTCCGCTCCAGCCAGGTCCCGTAGGTCTGGGACGGCACGAGGACGTTCCCCAGACGGAAGACCCCCGCCTCGTGGAGGGCCGCGTCGTCCATGGAGAAGGCGCCGTGGTAGTAGGGGCCCCCCGTCCGTGCCAGGTCGTGGTCCAGGGTCCCGCACGTCGTGATGACGACGTCCACCATCTCGCGTCGGACGAGGTCCCGCAGGACGCCGCGGCAGCCCGTGGCCATCAGGGCGGCTGGGAAGGAGAGGAAGGTGGTGCACGCCTCGTCTTCGATCATGGCCCGCAGGATCGCCTGGGCACGGGCGAGCTTGACGGCGGTGAATCCCCCGGCCCGCCCCATCTGATCGACGAGGTCGCGGGCGCTCGCCCCTCCTTCGAGGTCGTAGTCCTGAACCTCCCGGTCCAGCGGGGGTTGCATGGGCCACGAAGGGAGCGACGTTAGAAAAGCGTTCCACCCGTCGGTGTCAGCGTCGCAGGCGGTCCCGCAGCAGCGCCAGAAGACGCGGAAACTCCTTGCGCCAGCGGAACCGGTGCCCGCAGGCGCGGCAGCTCGCCCAGCCGTCGTCCTCGAAGGTGACCCGTTCGGAACCGCAGGCGCGACACACGCCAACCGTCGGTTTCTCCACCCCGTGCCCCGTGCGTCGCTCGATGACCCGGGGAAGGAGGGCGTCGACGGCCCGCTTGGCGGCCTCCGCCTTCGCGAGGGCACCCAGGTATTCGTTGCGCCGAAAGAGTTCGAGGGCCCCCCGCAGGAGGGCCTTCGGTTCCTCGATGTCGATCCCGTAGGCGCTGGCCTCCTTTAGGGTCGGTTTGAGGCGGGCGACGAGGTCGCGGACCTGCGAGAAGTACTCGCGACGCATGGCCATGGCGCGGTCGATGTGGTCTCGTTGTGATTCCAAGACCGCGGTCTCGCATCGACGTGCGATCTCCTCGCACAGGACCAGCTCGTTCCGCTCCAGGGCGGACCACGCTTGCTCGATGAGCTTCCGGGGCCCGGTGAGGGAGGGGCCCAGGGCTTCGGTCTCCGTGATCCGGGATTCGACGGCGGTCAGATAGTCGCGGAGTTCCTCGATGCGTCTTTCGCGAAGGCTCGCGACGGTCTCATCGAATTGACGGACCAGTTTCATGGCCCGCTCGCGATCGCCGAGCGTGGAGGCCTCGTCGGCCTGCGTGAGGAGGTCCTGGGCCTCGGTGAGGTCGATTCGGAGTCCCCCGAGCTCCCGGAGCGCCACGTCCCGCTCCCCGAGCAGATCCTGGATCTGGCCCACCTCCTCCATGTGGAGGTCCGCGATCAGGCGTTGGAGGTCCCTCACCAGCCGAGAGCATCGCAGGAGGTCTTCCGCGTCGAAGGCCTTCTGGGCCTGGTCGATGGTCGCACGGAAGGCCTTGGTCGACTCGTTGCTCCCGTAGTGGTCCACGAGTTTTCGGGCTGCGAGCAGGGCCCGCGCACAGGTCCCTTCCATGTAGCGCTTGGTCCACTCCCCTACGAGGTTTAGCGCGTCGCGGGAGAGGGCGATGGCCGAGCGGTAGTCTCCGCGGTCGATCCGGTTGGCGGCCTCGATCCAGAGGTCCTCCAGCTGCCCAAAGGGCGGATCGGCGCTCGGTCGGATGTCCTCCAGGACCAGTTCACCAGGGGCGTCTCCAGGCGCGGGCGCAGTTTCGACCCCTCTGGCTTCGACCAAAAGGTCGATGAGGTCGGCCTTCCGATGCTTGCCCTGAAGGCCCACATCCCACGCCTTGGCCTGCGCACGAAGCTCTTTGACGGTGAGGGCGGTCAGCGCCTCCCGTAGGGCCGTCGGATCCAGCCCCGCGAGGGGAGAAGCATCCCCCGTTGGGACCTCGGAAGACGAGTCGATCAGAAGCGGGGGGGCCCACTCTTCCGAGCGGCGCTTCGGCTTTCGGCCCATCCGCCGAGCCTTGCTTGAGAGTTCGCTTAAAAGTTTCGACGCTAGTTCGCGGGTCGATTGCGGGCTACTTCCCTTCCAGAACCGTGGCCATGTCCCGTTCCAATGCGTCCACGAGCTCCTTCGCCACTTCCTCGCGTAGCTGCGGCGGGACGAGTTCGACCCCGAGCTTGGCGGCCGCCTTGGCCATAAGGACGAAGGCCGAGGCCTCCCGCACTTTGGCTTCCATGAGGGCGGCCACCCCGCGCTTCAGCTCCTCCTTCAGAGCCGGGCGCTCGTCGAGCCGGTCTCGGATGTAGCGCTTCACCTCTTCCCGAAGCAGGTCCCGGACCGCGTCGATCAAGAGGTCTTCGGTGTGAACCAGACCCAGCGTGCCCTTCATGAGCGAACTCAGGGCCTCCTCCTCCGTCATGCCGCTCATCAAACTGGGCTGAGGATAAAAGGATGTCCGTGGCGGGAGGCCGGTGGGCGGAAGACCCCGACGCACGCCGAGGAATTACGCATGCCGAGGTTTCTCCCCGCACGCCATCAGCATCACCTTCAGGGCGAACGGTTGGGGGCTCGCCA
>JBHIBW010000098.1:0-6520 GCA_046759265.1 Thermoplasmata archaeon | reverse complement strand
CAGGCCATCGCCCTGGCCCTGGGCGGGGCCGAGTACGAGCCGGAACAGTTTCCCGGCCTCATCTACCGCTTGAAGGAGCCCAAGACGGCGACCCTCCTCTTCCGCAGCGGCAAGGTCGTCTGCACCGGCGCGAAGAGCCTGGACGACGTCGGGACGGCCATCAGGACGGTGGCGAAGCAGATTCAGGATTCGGGCCTCGACATCAACACGGACCCCGACATCGAAGTCCAGAACATCGTGGCCTCCTCGGACCTGGAACAGGAGATCAACCTCAACGCCATCGCCATCAGCCTGGGCCTGGAGCGGGTCGAGTACGAACCGGAGCAGTTTCCGGGGCTCGTGTATCGGCTGGAGGAACCCAAGGTCGTCGTCCTCCTCTTCGGAAGCGGGAAACTCGTGTGCACAGGGGCACGGCAGCCTTCCGACGTGGCGCGCGCCGTCGAGCGAATCACGGAAGAGCTTCAGGCGGCCGGCCTCCTTCGTTGAGGGCGGCGCCCTCCGGGAGGCCCCGTGCGGGCGGTCCAAAAGGAGTTGCAGGGGCTTCCGGTCACGGACCACCACGTTCACCTGCGTCCTTCGGGACGCGGCGTTGAGGCGGTCCAGGACTACGCCCGCTCGGGCGGCACGCGCATCCTGCTCGTCCACGTTCCCTACGACGATCTGCCCACCCGCAGTCCGGGGGAGTTTGAGACCGCGTATCGACGGACGCTCGAGATGGCGCGGCGGGTTCGGGCGCTGGAGATCGTGGAGGTCCTGGTGGCCCTGGGGCCTCATCCGGCCGACCTGGTACGGTTGCAGGATCGGCTTGGCATGGACGAAGGGGCCAACGTCATGCGGGCGGCCCTCGAGATCGCCCAGGCCCACGTCATGGAAGGAGAGGCGGACGCGATCGGAGAAATCGGTCGGCCCCATTGGCCCGTTGGGGAAGAGCTCTGGGCCCGTTCCAACGAACTGATGGCGTACGGGGTAGAGCTAGCCCAGGAAGCCGGGTGCCCGGCCGTTCTCCACACGGAGGACCCCTCCCCCCAGCTGTTTGCGGATCTTGCCTCGATGGCGGATTCCCTCGAACTCCCGCGCGGGCGGGTGGTGAAGCACTATGCCGACGGCTCGGTCTTGCCGGAGGAGACTCAGGGTATCTTTCCCTCGGTCATTGCCAAGGGGAATTTCATCCGGGAGGCGGCCTCGAAGGGCTCTCGCTTTCTGATGGAGACGGACTACCTGGACGACCCCCGACGTCCAGGCGCGGTACTGGGACCAAATACAGTCCCGAAACGGACAGCCGCCCTCCTCCGCGAGGGCCTCCTTACGCGGGAGGACGTGCATCGGATCCATGAGGAGAACGTCGTCGAGCTGTACGGCGATCGGCCCTAGCGGCGAACGGAGAAGCGGTCAGCCCCACCCTCGAGGGCACCCCAGGAGACCTTGATCTCCGCGACCCGCGCATAGGGCTGGCTCGTACGGCACCATTCGATGAGGGCTTCGACCTGCTCCTGGGGACCCTCCATCACCGCCTCGACGGACCCGTCCCGGAGGTTGCGTACCCATCCTCGCACGCCCAGGTCCTCCGCCTTGCGGCGGGTGTTGTCACGGAAGTAGACGCCCTGGACCTGACCGAAGAAGAGCACGTGGGCCCGGACCTCCATCACAAACTTGATGGGAGGCGGCCATATGATGATGTCGACCCGACAGACGCGGCCGCCGCGGCCCGTCGCAGAGGGCTGGGATGGAACGGCGTAGCATCCACGACTTCCGCGTCCGGGATGTGATGTCCACGGACCCTCGCACGGCCGCGCCAGAGGAGACGCTCTCGGACGCCTTGGCCGTTATGCGTCGCCACGACATCCACGAGATGCCGGTCACGCGAAGGGAGAAGTTTCTGGGCGTGATTTCCCTCGCCACCGTCCTCCAGCGAAGAAACCTGCCCCTCACGACACGGGTGGACAGCGTCCTGATCCGCCCTCCCCGGGTGGAACCGTCGGATCTGTTGACCCACATCGCGGAGCATCTCATCGCCTCCGGCTATCGGGGCATCCCGGTCGTGGAAAACGGGCGCCTCGTAGGCCTCATCTCCCGCAGCGACGTGGTGGGGGTGCTGGCCGAGACCGAAGAATTCGCCGAGCTTGAGGTCCGGGCGATCATGACCCCCGACCCGCAGACGGTGGAGGAGGGGGAGTCGCTGGCGAGAGCCCGCGACCTCATGCGCTCCCTCGACGAGCGATCGATCCCGGTGGTAGACGCGGAGGGGCACCTGACCGGGGTGGTCGGCGTCAAGGACATGGTCCACGCCCTGACGAAGGGCAAGCCGCGCCGGGCCACCCAGGGAGAGCGTTCGGGCCAGAAAACCGCCATGAAGGTGGAGGTCCGAAGCGTGATGAGCGCCCCGGCGATTGTCGTCGACCCGGAGGGAAGCGGGGCGGAGGCGGCGGCCCTCATGCGCGATCGAAACATCTCAAGCGTCGTCGTCTTGGAGGACGCGGGCCCGGTGGGCATCGTCACCCAGGTGGATCTCCTCGAGCAGGTCGTCGCCCTTCGTCGGCGCGATGAGGTGCTCGTCCAGATCTCGGGGTTGGACCAGGATGACTGGTGGACCTACGAGACCCTGTATGCCGTCATCGGTCGGGGACTGCGGAAGATCAGCGACATCGCGCGGCCGACCGTGTTCAACGTTCACGTCGTGACCCACCAGCGCGAGGGGGACCGATCCAAGTACTCCATTCGAGCCCGCCTGGGGACGGAACGCGGCCTCCTGATCGCCCGCGACTACGACTGGGATCCGGCCCAGGCCATGCACAAGGTGATGGCGCAACTGGAGCGGCGCATCAAGCAATCGAAGGATCGAAACGTCGCCCTGCGGAAGGGGAGGAAAGAGGGATCCTGAGCTCGGAAGCTACAGCTGCCGGAACTCCCGGGTCAGGAGCGCCCGCTGCCGCCGCACCAGGGCGAGCAGATCGATGGGGATGATGAGCCTCGCCCCGCTGGCGGGCATGGCGTCTCGCATCCCCTGAAGCAGCTTCATGACCTCCGTGAAGCTGTACTGGACGAAGAGGTACTCGAGCCCATCGAGGAGGATTACGCCCTTCTCCTCGCTTTCCAGGAACTTGTCGACCCGGGCCTCCATGTCTTCGAGGGACCGGACGGCCCCTTTGGCCTTCGTCCCCTCGTCCGTGAGCCAGAAGACGCGGGCCCCATCCAGATCCCAGCTCTCCTTCAACTTGTCCGGGAACGTGCGCGTGATGCAGAGCCCCGGATGCCCCTTGGAGAGGGCCTGGGTGAAGACCTTCATGGCCCGATTCTGGCCCTGGGTCACGAGGTAGGCTTCCCCCGGCTCCAGCTCGATCATCCGCTCCGCCTTCGGTTTCGTTCGCCCGAGGACCTCCTGGGAGAATCCACTGCCCTTCCGCTTGAGGTACCGGGACGCCATGTAGAGGCCGACGAGGGAGGTCCCGAAGAGGAGGAGGAACATCGTTGCCATGCGGTCCGAGTCCAGCGTGCCGTTGCCACTCGGGAACTGCAGGGTCTCCGCGCCCGTCACGGCCAGGGTCGTCGGTGCCGGGATCGGTCCGTCGGGCGCGACGGCAAAGGTCAGCAGAGCGGCGAGGCACACCACGGCGGCGAGTCCCGAGGCCCGAGGGGAAGACGAGAACGTCCGCATGAAGTCGGTAGGTCTCTACCCGAACCGGCTTAAAGTCCCTGTGAAGCCATTTTCCCCGTTGATAATCGACCTCGCAGCGGATACTCACCCCGATAGCTTCTTGAGACCCATCGGTCTAGAATCCATCCCCCGTCGAGGTCGATCCTTGCCCAGGTGCGTCGTGTGCGACACGAACGTTGGCGATCCCGCCGAATTCTACTACTGCCCGACCTGTGGCCGGACCCTCTGCCAGGTCGACCGACCGGACCACACGCACGCCGACTAGAGCTCCAGGAACTCCCGGGTGGCCGGCGTCAGGATCTCGATCCCCTCGGCGGTCAAGAGCACGTCGTCCTCGATGCGGACCCCGCCGTAGCCCACGAGGTAGACCCCGGGCTCGACGGTCATGGCCATGCCTTTCTCCAGCGTCGTTCCCGGCAGGTTTCCCATGCCCGCGCCGTCATGGACGGCGAGGCCGATGGTGTGGCCCAGGCCGTGTGTGAAGCGTCCCTTGAACTCGGTGGCGTCGATGAGGTCCCGGGCGACCTCGTAGATGGCCTTCCCGTCGGCGCCGGGTTTCATCGCGTCCATGGCCGCCTGCTGGGCCTCGAGGACGACCTCGTACATTCGCCGCTGCTTCTCTTCCGGCCGGCCCAGGACCATGGTTCGGGTGACATCCGAGGCGTAGCCCCGATAGCGCGCGCCGAAGTCGATAAGGAGAAAGTCGCCGTCGCGGAGGCGCCGATCGGCGGTGGCGTGGTGGGGGAGGGCGGCGTTGGATCCTGAAGCGACGATCGGCGGGAAGGCGGGGCCCGAGGCCCCCTTGGTCTGCATGAGGTAGTTCAGCTCGGCCGCAACCTCCGATTCGGTCCGGCCCGCCTCCAGGGAGGGGAGGAGCTCCTCGAAGGCCTCCACGGCGATCCGACAGGCCTCCCGTAGCAGGCCGACCTCGACGGCGTCCTTGACCTGACGCGCCTTCACCACGGCCTCGGACACGTCGCGGATCTCCGCCCCAGCGTTGGCCTCGACCACCTGGCGGTATCCGGCGAAGGTCACCTCGTTTCCGTTGATCCCGATGGATCCCAGGCCATCCAAGAGCCGTTCGAGGGCCTCGGCCTTCTCCGGCTTCCCGGTGAAGACTTCGACCGGGATGCCTTGGGACCGCGCGATGTCCGCCTCCAGCGGGGACGAGAGGACGGTGGAGCTCCCGTCGGGGTGCAGCACGGCGACGCACCCCTCGAAGATCCCGCCCTGGATCCCCGTCGCGTAGAAGAAGGTCTTGTCGATCTGCGGTTCCGTCCCGTTGATGAGGACCACCGCGTCCACCGCGTCCTCCATCTCATCGAAAATCCGCCGAACCCGGGCTTCCATGAAGAGGCCTACACCGGGGCGAGAATAAAGCTTATCAAGCGGGACGCCGAGGTGGCGTCGGGGAGTCCTTGGTCCGCCGTCGGAGGAAGGGCCTGGAGCGTCGCATCGCCCGGGAACGGATGGACATCCTCTTCGAGATGGCCGAAGAGGAGGCCCACCGAGGCAACCTCCCCCGGGCCAACCGCTACGTGCGTCTCGCGAGGCGACTGGGGATGCGGTACAACGTGCCCTTCTCCTCGTCCTATCGGCGCCGCTACTGCCGCGGATGCGGGACCTTCCTCGCCCCCGGGACGGCCGCCACGGTCCGGCTGCGCCGATCCCGGGTCGTCGTGACGTGCAAGGCGTGTGGCCGGGTCGCCCGATACCCCTACCTTCGAGAGGTGCGGGCGCGGCGTCGCCCCTAGTAGGCCGTGGTCATGTCGATTTTGCCTCTCTTCCGGGCGAGGTGCTCGACGTACCGGAACACCGCCAGAGACATGACGCTCACGACGACGAACGCGAGGCCCAGGATGAGGAGGAGCGTGGACTCCGGGATCGCCCTGAGGAACGCGTCCGCCTGGGGCGGAGGCGTCGCAAGGAAGACCCGACGGATGCCTTCAAACCAGTACGTGAGGGGGATCCACTGGCCGAACACCTGCCCCCAGACCGGCAGGACGGAGAGCGGGAAGATGACGCCGGTGAAGACGTAGAAGACCCCGGCGATGCCCTCGCTCATCCCGCCGCCGTGGCGGGCCGTCAGGAAGGTGATGCCCCCGATGGCCACGCCGATGGCGATGGTCACGAAGAGCCCGAGGAAGAGGACGGCGAGGAAGAAGGGCAACAGGGCCAGGTTGAAGCTGATGGGGATGCCGAGGAGGCCCGTGCCGATGGTCAGCACGATGACAACGCCGATCCCGGCCACGGCCATCTGGGTGAACCCGCGGCCGATGACGTAGGCGTAGTAGCTGATGGGCGAGATATAGATGTACCGGATGGTCTGAAACCACTCCCGGTCGCCCTGGATGACCTCAAACATCCCGAAGAGCGCCTGGAAGACGAACATGTAGAAGGCGCTCCCGACGAAGATGTAGGCGAGCATGGTCGGAGGTGCCGCCCCGCCCGCGGCCAGGGCCACGAGGTAGATGAAGTACAGGATGAGGGTGCCCGCCACCGGTTTGATGACGGAGTAGATGGCGAAGAGCCAGGGCTCGGTCCAGTTGGAGCTGTATTGCCAGCCCAGCCAGGCCGCCGTTCGAAGCGTTCGAAGGTGGGTGGTCAGAGATGGCGTTGGGTCAGCCTCCCCTCCTGCATGGAGAGCCGTTCGAGATAGGCCAGGGCCCGTCGGGCCATGAGGACGAAGGCCACCGCCAACCCGACGAGGATCACCAGCTCGTAATGGGGCGGCAGCAAGGCCCACTCCAAGAGTCCAGGGAAGAGGAGCTGACGCATCGCGTCGAGGCCCAACGTCATGGGGATGAGACTCACCCCCGCCGCAACCCAGAACCCCGCCGGACCCAGGATGCCGAGGAAGGCACGTAC
>JBHIBW010000097.1:0-6549 GCA_046759265.1 Thermoplasmata archaeon | reverse complement strand
AGGCCCTCCTGACCTCGGTGAAAGAGGGGGTCGACAACGCCCTCGACGCCTGCCAGGAGTACGGCGTCCTGCCCGACCTGAGCGTCCAGATCGACCGGGAGAACCACGACGAGTATCGTCTGGTGGTGGAAGACAACGGACCGGGCATCGTCAAGCGGCAGGTGCCCAAGGTGTTCGGCACGCTCCTCTACGGCTCCCGGTTTCACACGTGGTCACAGACCCGGGGACAGCAGGGCCTGGGCATCTCGGGGGCCATCCTGTACGGGCAGATCACCACCGGGAGGCCCGCCGTGGTCCGTTCGAAGACCGCCCAGGACGACGTGGCCTACCAGATCGAGCTTCTGATTGACACGAGGCGGAACCGGCCGCAGGTCCTGAAGCGGGACTTTCAGGTCTGGGAGCGGGACCATGGCACGCGCGTCGAATCCCACCTCCGCGCCCGCTTCGTCAATGGCAAGAAGTCTGTGGCCGAGTACCTCCGCGCCACCGCCATCGTCAACCCCTATGCGCGCATCGAGTTCCGGCCGCCGGATGGACGGTTACGGACCTTCGAGCGCGTCTCCTTGGAGCTGCCGCGTCCCCCCGTGGAGGTGAAGCCCCATCCCTACGGCGTCGAGCTGGGCACCCTCTTGCAGATGGCCAAGGAGAGCCCGCACCGCCGCGTCACGGCCTTTCTCCAGTCCGATTTCAGCCGGATCAGCTCGCGTGTGGCGAAGGAGATCTGCCGCGAGGCGGAGGTGCCGCCCCAGCTCCGTCCGAAGGACCTCAAGCTGCCCGTCGCGAAGCGCATCCACGCGGCCTTTCGTCGCGCGAAGATCATGGCCCCGCCCGTCGACTGTCTGTCTCCCATCGGCGAACGGCTCATCCGCACCGGTCTCCGCAACGTGGTGGGATCCCTGCGCCCCGAATTCTACGCCCCGCCCGTCACCAGGCCTCCGGCCGTCTACGGCGGGCACCCCTTCCAGGCCGAGGTCGGCCTCGTGTACGGCGGCGACCTTCCCGGCGACCGTCCCGTGGAGATTCTCCGCTATGCGAATCGGGCGCCGCTGCTCTATCAGCAGGGCGCCTGCGCGACCACCCAGGCCATCGAATCGGTGGATTGGCGACGTTATGGCCTGGAGCAGCGGGGAGGTCGGGGCATGCCCTACGGCCCCGCCATCGTCCTCGTCCACGTCTGCGCCACCCGGGTCCCCTTCACCTCGGAGTCCAAGGAGGCCATCGCCCCCATCCCCGAGATTGTGGCCGAGATCGTGCGGGCCCTCCAGGAGGGGGGTCGGCGGCTTCGTGCCCACATGAACAAGAAGGCCCGTCGGACCAAGACCGGCGAGAAGTTCGAGATCGTGCGCACGCTCCTCCCCCTCATGGCCGAGAAGAGCGCCAGAATCACAGGCCACCCTCCCCCCGACATCACGCGCACCATTGCCAAGATCATGAACGTGATCTGGGTCCACGAGCACGTGGACTTTGAGCGCAACCGGCACCGCGTGCGCATCGAAGTGTACAACTACACGAGGGCCCGCAAGCGACTCACGCTCCACACGGTGCTTCCGCGCCACGGCCTGGATGAGCCGTCCCTTCGGCCGGCACCGACCCAGCGGTCCTCGGACGGGAAGGCGACCTGGAATCTGCCCTGGATCGCGCCCACAGAAAAGGCCGTCATCGCATTTGACGTGGCCGGGCGGGGCCAGGGCGCCTACACGGAGGGCGCCCTCTTCATCAGTGGCGTGTCCGCCAGCCAGGTCGTTGGGGCCGACCCGCTCCCGGGCGACTGGGACCTTGAAGGGGCGGGATCGGAGGACGACCAGCTCGACGAGGGACGGATGCTGCCCAGGGAGGTGGCCGAGAGTGGCTAGCCAGTCACAGAAGGCCCGCCAACGGGGGGTCGTTCGTTCCCTCCGTGGCCTGGCGGAGACGGTTTACGAACACCTGGAACGGGGCCGCGTGCCGGAGATGTCCATCCCCCTCCGAACGAAGTCAAACATCCGTTTCAATGCCCGGAGCGGGGTGTGGACCTACGGCCGAGCCAAGGGGACGCGTTCGGCCAAGACCCTCAAGGGGGCCAAGATGCTGCTTCGGACCCTCTACGTGCTCGACTTCATTCAGGACATGATTCAGGACGGGAAGTCATCCACCCTCCGGGAGCTGTACTACATCTCCGAAGCCTGGGAACACGCCGGGTTCGCGACGCAGGACGAGAGCAACCTGCTCGCAGAGGACCTGGAGATCCTCACGGGGAGTCTCCGGGAGGACTTCCGTCTGCGGCCGGAGGAGGACGGGGCGCGGGTCATGGGGAACCTCACCGTCGAGGAGCTGAACCGGAGGGGCCATCCCAAGCGGTTCAACTGCCGCGACGACGTGGGAGATTCGGGCTACGGCATCCCGCACAACGTGGAGGCCGAGAAGCTGCAGCTCATCGAGTGCGATGCCGACTTCGTCCTGGCAATCGAGACCGGCGGCATGTTTGATCGGCTGGTGGAAAATCGGTTTGATGAGGACGCGCGCGCCCTCCTGGTCCACATCAAGGGACAACCCGCCCGGGCCACACGGCGATTCCTGAAGCGGCTGAATGAGGAGCTCGGGCTCGATGTAGTCGCGTTCAGCGTCCATGGCGACGAACGGGTGCTAATCTGGGAAGACGGCATCCTACGGCCGGTGACCATCGGCCCGTACATCGACAAGATCATGGCTGAGAAAGGCTCGATGGCAATGTCCCGTCCTATCGAGCACGAAAAGACACCTGTGGGAGCCTTGAATATTGAAGTTCCTTGCATCACCGACGATGGCAGGTTCGTTCGGCGATCCAAGGTGAAATCTCTAATCCGTCACAACGCACCCGAGGAACTCTACGAGGTCACCTCCGCGTATGGGTTCTCAGCTCGGCTAACCGGTTCTCATAGCCTGATGGTTTTCGACGACTTCCATTTGGTTCCAGGGCCTGTTAAGAATCTCAGAGAGGATGATCTCGTTGTGGCCTCGATGGGGCTTCCGCGCGGAGAAGAGATTCTCGAATTGGATCTTGTAGATCTGCTCAGGGAATCTTCCGTCTGGCCACAGCTCAGGACGAATGTTAGAGTAAACAATGTGAGAATGCGGGTCACGGAGACTCTATCTCAGGGAATAACAGATTTTCTCATCAGTTATCCCAAGTCCCCCATTTCCTTCCCTCGTCGGATTCCCGTAACGCAATCACTGGCGAAGCTCTTAGGATTCTATGCTGCCGAGGGGCATAGCGGCCACTACTGTGTCACCCTCACGTTCGGAAGCCACGAGAAGAACTTGATTCGCGATGCCCTTCAATGCATTCGGGATGTCTTTCCTGGGATTCACGTCGCCCGGCATCAGCCTCATCCTTCATCAGTCCAGCTCTCTTTCGGCGGCGCCCTTCTCTCACGCATATTCAACGTGCTTGGCGCGGGACGGGATGCCCGTTCCAAAGCTATTCCTTGGCCCGTGTTTTCGATGGACGCAGAGAGACAGTTTGCCTTCCTGAAGGCGTATGTAAGAGGGGACGGTCATGCTCGTCGGCGGCGCAGAGGGTCCTCCGTTACAATGACCACCGCAAGCCGCGCGCTTGCCTCGGACCTCCTTATGTTGTGCGCTCAGCTTGGTTTCAACGCTAACGTGAGGCAGAGACAATCTACACCCTACTCCTCCAGCGGGAATCCCAAGACCAGGTCCCATTTGGGGACGATTTACGACGTGAGTCTCTACGGTGAGCTCGCCCAGCTTGAACCATTCCGCGAGCTGCTCGATCAAAACTCGGGGGCGGACGTCGACCCCAAGCAGCTGATAAACAGCAAGTTTCTGGCGATTCCACGGGAGATCATCACGCGGGACCTCCGGCGGATCATTAGAACGTTCAATCGAGGTACGGATAACAGGCCATTCGGCCAGGTCTATTGGGGTCGGAAGAGGATTCCCTATCCCGTCTTGGCCCCGTTCCTTGCAAACGTCCCCGAGGGAAAGAGCGAGAGGCTGGACTTCTTACGTCGGCTCGTTGAGGCGCGTATCGCGCTGCTGCCCGTTAGGCGAATCACTCTGGTTCCTAGTTCCGGGGCCAGAGTATATGACCTGGAAGTTCCAGGACCACAGACATTCTTGGGTGGTCTCGGTCCCTTGTGTCTGCACAATACCGATGGAGACCCCTGGTCCTTCCGGATCTTCGCTTCCATCGCATACGGGGCCATCAAGACCGCCCACATCTCCGAGTATCTGGCCACGCCCTCGGCCTCGTTCCTCGGGATCACCGCGTCGGATATCCTCAACTACGACCTCCCGGCGGACGAGTTGACCCCGCAGGACGCCAAGGCCCTTCGGGACATCCAGACGGACCCCCGTTTCGGCGACCGATTCTGGCGCGATGAGGTGGGATTGATGCTGGAGATCGGGAAGAAGGCGGAACAGCAGGCTCTCGCCAAGTACGGTTTGGACTACGTCACGGATGCCTACCTGCCCGAGAAGATCGCCCAGCTGGGCCTCGGCTAAGGCGGCCTGTCCGAACGTCAGGCCCCTTCGGGGGTCCCCACGCCGGCGTACTCGTCGACGGCCCCCTTGGTGATGAGCCGCTTTAGCTCGGCCGTTCGGATCTTGAGGAGGATGACGTCCCCCAGGATCGCGAGACTCGTCGGCACGTCCAAACGCCTCTTGCGCTTGGCGGGATTGAGGGTTCCCAGACGCTGGTAGGGCTTGCGGTCCAGGAGGAATGTCAGGCTGTCGACCTTCCAGAGGTGCGTGTCAATGTATGCATCCTCTACGATTCCCAGGTTCTGACCGTCCTGGGAGACCACGGGCATCCAGAGCACCCAAGGGAGCGCCATGGGGGTCGTATCCGGGCGGATCAGGAAGTCCCCGAGCTTCTTCACCGGCGTCTTCAAGAGAACGAAGTTGCCCACCGACGCGATCGCACCGGAGTCGAGGAGGGCGGCCTCCCGTTCCTTTCGGGTCCGAAGCCCGAGGGTCTTCGTGAACCCCCGCTCCGGCTTCATCTCCAGGGCCGCGACGTTCCAGTCGTCTCCGACCAGGGCGATGTGGACGCGCCCCACCTGCCAGGCGTCCGCGGAGATGACCGGCATGCCGTACAGCTTTCCGGCCCGGAAGTGCATCGTGTCTGGAACTGACTCTCCCGCATATATATTCTTGTTCTGATGATTATCGTCAGGGCCGTGGGCTGGTCCTTTATAGACGGGGGCCGTTTTGACCGCGTGGCCGAGGCGGAGAAGGCCTTTGGCGGGCTCTGCGAGTTCTGCAGCTACGAGGGCCCGTTTGACCGGAAGGAGGAAACGGGGGAGTTCGTGTGCCCCCAGTGCGGCCAGCCGCCCCGGGACGCCCCCGAGGATGAGTGGCTTGGGTGACCATGGCGGGGGATGAGGCCCTCACCCAGCGCGAGGGGGAACGGCTCCTCGACTTTCTCGAACGCTCCATTCGGGCGCGGGGCGGTGCGCGCCGCCTGATTCTGGGCATGGACCGATACCGGGAGGTTCAGGACAGCGTGGGGAACGACGACTTCGGGCGCGTGAGCATCGGGGGACGGCACCCCTTCCAGAACATCTCGCACATCTTCGGGGTCCCCGTGGAGGTGGATTACCACGACAAGAACCGACTGGAGTTCCTCGACTAGACCGGTCGCCAAGGCCTCATATGCCGCCACCTCGTCCGCAGGGCGTGGGAGAGGCACACTGGACGCTTCGACTCTTCCGTGATCACCCGGACCTGTTCCTTCCGATTCACGAGGCGGGACTCCCGTACGCCTCGGATCAGGTGACCCGGTTGGAGCAA
This sequence comes from Thermoplasmata archaeon, assembly GCA_046759265.1. GTDB lineage: Archaea > Thermoplasmatota > Thermoplasmata > RBG-16-68-12 > JAJISG01 > JAJISK01. The sequence goes on along the minus strand of JBHIBW010000097.1, from coordinate 774 downwards.
ATTCTGCAGAAGGCGCGGGTGCGGGGGCGGCGTCTCCTCGACGCACCCTGCGGCATCGGCCGTCATGCGGTCCACTTCGCGAAGCGGGGTTGGAGGGTGGTGGGGATCGACCTGGTCCCGGCCTATGTCGAGCGGGCCGAGGCCCTTGCACAGGAGCTGGGCGTCGAAGGACGGGTGACGTTTCTTCAGGGAGACCTCCGGCAGGTGGGCTCCACCTTGGAGGGGGAAGAGCCCTTCCACGTCATCGTAAACCTCCTCACCTCCCTCGGGTACTGGGACGATGAAACCGACGTAGGCATCCTCCGCCAGTTCCACAACCTGGCCGCCAGAGGCGGCGTCCTCGTGCTCGACGTGATCAACCGGGACTTCGTGGTCCGGCACTTCGAGCCCACGAGCTTTGAGGAGTACGGGACGGTCGCGTACCGGGAGCGGCGCGCCTTGGATCTGACGCGAAGCCGGATTGAGAGCCATTGGACCTTCTATCGCAAGGACGGAGACGACCTCATGGACCCCGTCGCAGTGGACATCTCCCAGCGGATATACGCGCCCCACGAGCTGGCTCGGGTGCTCCATGAGGCCGGCTGGTCGGACGTGAAGCTGTTCGGAGGTTGGAATCTGAAGCCCCTCTCTGCAGACGAGAATCGGCTGCTCGCGGTGGCGAGAAAGTAGCCCTCGAGGCAACCGGGATCGAGGTGGAGACGGGCCGACCGGGATTTGAACCCGGGTTTAGGGCTCCGCAGGCCCTTGGGATGTCCAAGCTACCCCATCGGCCCC
>JBHIBW010000096.1:0-6579 GCA_046759265.1 Thermoplasmata archaeon | reverse complement strand
GCCCCCAGGGTGTTGTCCGTGTCGTCGTCCGAGGGGATGTCAGCCGCCATCGCCTGCCCCAGTCCAAGGAGCAGGCTGAAGGCCAGAAGACCAATCGTGAGGGCTTGGGTCGTTGCTCTCATTCCGGGTTCCTCCGAAGAGTTCGAGGCGGAGGTCGTAAGTGACTCTATTTAAGCGTAGCGCGGTCATTCCCAGAATCATAACTGATAGAACTGAAAAAAAGGGACAATCTCTCGGGGGTTCCATCTCCGCACAGGCTCACAAGCCGGCGGATGGAAACCCGATTCGAGCGAGGGCGTCAGCGCTCTATCGTGCGGCCTGGGCCGGATCCAGGAAGAGAGGTTCCCAGTACTTCCAGCGGTTCCTCCGGGCAATCTCTGACCCGCACGAAGGACAAACTAGGACGGTCACTTGCCCTTTCCTTCCTTCCCGCGACGCCGGTTCCAGCCCGTCGAGGGACACCTCCTTCCCCTCCTCGCGGCACCACGCCGAGAGGACCCCTCGGCCGGGCAGGGGAAGCCAAGCGGAGCCGGTCCATGCAGCCAGAGGGTCCGAGAGCCGCTCGTCCTCCGGGCAGTAGACCTCCTTCGTCCGGATGGAGTCCCGTTCGACCCACCTCTTGGGCATGTCCCAGAGGTGATGCGACCCATGGCGATCGCAGGCGATGTCCATCGAGCCGCCAAATCGGGGTCCTCTCGTAAAACCCTACTGCCTTGTTCGCCGGTGCCGATTGTGGCCAACCCTTTTTAGTCAGCGACGAGGTTCCCGTCCGACAATGGCATTCCTCGGCCCCGATCTCGACACCTCATCCTCAATGCAGGCCATCTCTTCAGAGGTCGCGGTCACCGCCCTCACGTTGATTACGGTGGTCCTGGCGGTCTTGGTGTATGTCTTCGCCATCACGTTTCTGTGAGGCCGGTTCGGCCGAGTAGGGCAGTTCTTGGAATCAGGGCGAAAGGTGTAAAAGATGGGTGATTATCCCTCGTCCGACCGAATGAAGACCCCCAGGCTCCTGATTCCGGGGCCGGTGCCACTCGAGGGGAGGGTGGCGGAGGAACTGGCCAAGCCCGCAGCCCCCCATTACGGTAAGGACTGGGTTGCCACCTATCGGGAGACCCAGGACCTGCTGCGGACCCTCTTTCGCATGCGGGACGCCAAAGTCTTCCCCATGGCGGGTCCGGCCCATGTGGGGATGGAGTCGCTGGTGGCCACCTTGCTGGGCCCGGAGGACAAGGCCCTCGTCATTGACAACGGCTTCTTCGGGCGTCGCCTGCGTGAGATGCTGGATGCCCATCAGGTCGAGGCCTTCTCGATTCACGGCCGATGGGGGGCGCCGCCCGACCTGCGCCGGGTTGAGGAGGTGTTGAGCGGCACGTACATCCGGGCGGTCTTTGCGGTCCACTCCGAGACGTCCACGGGGATGATCAATCCGATTCGGGAGTTGGGGAATCTGAGTCACGAGTATGGGTCCCTCTTCGTCGTCGATGCGGTTTCTTCCTTGGGCGGCCTCCCGCTTCCCTGTGACGATTGGAGGGTCGACGCGGCGTTTGCGGCCTCCCAGAAGTGCCTCGGCGCTCCTCCGGGCATCGCCCCCGTCGCCATTCGTCCTTCCATCCTGGAAGCCGTGGATTCCGATCGGGTCCGCGGTTGGTATACCAACCTCCGGACATGGGACCAGTTCAGCGAGGAATGGGGGACGTGGCACCCCCAGCCGACGACCATCTCGTCGAACGTCTTCCGGGCCTTCAAGGTCGCCCTCGAGCTCCTGTTCGAGGAGGGCCTCGACCGCCGTTTGGAACGGCATCGAACGGTGGGTCGTGCCTATCGCGAGGCCCTTCGGGCCCTTGGGTTCACCACCGTGCCCTTGGAAGAGGACGCCAGCGACACGGTCACGGCGGTCCGACCGCCAGAGGGCGTCGAGGCCTCCCAGCTACAGGACGGGCTTCGAGAGAAGTTTGACATCTACGTGAGCGGGGGTCTCACGGAACTGGCGGGGCAGATCCTTCGCATCGGCCACATGGGTCCCACGGCCAACCCGGACGACCTCCTTGCCGTGATCGAGGCCTTGGGCAGCCTGATGAAGGATTCGGAGCAGGGCGACCCGGAGAAGGCCTTGGCGTTGGCCACGTCCCTGACCAAGAGCCTTCTGGACTGACGTCCGCGGCGGCTCGATTTCGAATCGTCCCGACAAGCCTTTTATGAAAGGGCTCATAGGAAGAGCGTAGGTTCAGACATGGGGGACCTCTCCGACCTGGCCGGTCGTCTAGGGAAGCGGGGCCTTCTGGCCTCCGAAGCGGCCACGAAGGCGTTCCTCTCCGTGGACCCGGCGGCGTTCATCCCGTCCCCCTACCGCCTCCTCGCCTACGAGGACACGCCGGTGCCCTTCCTTACGGGAGCGACCGTGGGCCTCCTTCCCTCGCGTCGCCTCGCCTCGACCTTCCTGCAGCTCGCGGACCTGGAGGCGGACGGATTGCGTGTCCTGTATGGCTCCGACGGGGGGTATCTCGCCACCCTTCTCGCTCAATCCCTGTCCGACCAGCCCCTCGTCGTCGTCGAGGATGAGAATCCATTGGCCCAGACCACCGCGGCAAACCTGCGAAACGTGGGACAGCCTAACGTGCGGGTAGAGCGAGAGATGCCCTCGGAACCCGCCGCTTGGATCGGTGTTCTCAAGCCGGAGGGGGACGGAGACCTCGGTCTGCGCGCCCACCTGGCCGACATGGGGACGCTCCTCGCCCCCCGGAAGGGATCCGAGGGTCACGAACTCGTGCAAGTCGTGCGCAACGGGGGAGAGTACGGGGAACTCGCCATCCGTGAGGCCACCTTCGGAGGCCGGAGGGGCGAAGCGCATTCCGTCAATGTGACGAGCCTCCTCGCCATCGAGGAACTGCTTGGCCATGTGTGGACCGGGGACACGTCGGTGCGGGACGGCCACCTCCGCGAGCTGGCCGAAACCACGTTCGAAGGGGGGCCTTGGGACACCGGGATACTGGGTCGTAAGGAGGTGGGGCTCTCGGCCGTTGCGAGGTCGGTCTTCCGCCTGGCCCACATCCACCAGATGCTCGGGGACTTGGAGAACGCGGAGCGACTGTACCTCCGGTCGCTGGAAGCCTTCCCCACCTCGGAGGCGCACACCTTCCTCGGGTGGACCTACAGCTTCCTCAATCGGCTGGAGGACGCGATGCGGGAGTGCCGGCACGCGATCGACGTGGACCCGTCCTTGGGGAACCCCTACAACGACATCGGGGCGTATCTGATCGAACTCGGACGCGCGGACGAGGCCGTGCCGTGGCTCAAGAAGGCGACGCGAGCCGGTCGATACTGCTGCCCGTTCTACGCACACTGCAACCTGGGGCGCATCTACATGCTTCGAGGCGACCTCGTGGCCGCGCGGGAGTCGTTCGCGCGGGCGTTGGACGTGAATCCCGAGTATGATCTGGCGCGGCAGCTGCTTGACGAGGTCGAGAAACGCCTCTAGGCCGCGGATTCAGTGGCGACCGGGGATCGTCCCGACGTAGGGAAGGCCGAAGCGGGAGCCGCAGTTGTGGCAGACCAGGGTCAGGAACGGCCCCGTCTCCCCTTCCTGGACGGTCGCGAGCCAGTGGGATCGGTCGCACCGGCAGACCACCGTTAACTCCTCCCCCTGCTCCGCAACAAGTCGCAGGGTTCCTTCGCGGTAGTGTTTCTGCCTAATGCGCCTCTGGCCGAGTTCCGTCGCCTTGATCTCCATCGACAAGGGAGAATAGCGGCCTCTCCCAGATGAAACTTCTCCCTACCGGGGATACGGTCATTCCTCGGCCTTGTACCGGTACACGCGCGCGTCCTCCGGCTCCAGCTCGACGCCCAGTCCGTGCACGACCCGGTTCACGAAGTTGAAGTAGCTGGCGATGAGGTTGATGTCCAGGATCGCCTCCTCTCCGAACCCGGCCTCACGCAGGGCTTCGATGTCCCCCTGCGTCATGGTCGAGGGGGAGGTTGTCAGTTTGGCCGCGTAGTCCAGCATCGCGCGATCCTCGGACCGGAGTGCCGCCTCACGGTAGTCGACCTGCACCCCGTCCACGACCTCGGGGGACTTCTCGTAATGGGAGAGGGCCTCCGCGTGATGGATGACGCAGTACGGACACCGGTTGAGACGCGACACCGCCACCCCGATCATCTCGCGCTGGGCCCGGGAGAGCTCCCCCCTCCGGTAGACGATGGACATGTACAGGTCCAGGTGCGCCTTCATCGCTCGGGGATTCAGCGATTGAACCTGGTGAATATCGGCAATCTCCCCACGGCGTCGTCCCACCTCACGGTAGACTTCGGCGAGGGTCCCTTCCGCCGAGCGCGGCTCGATGACCTGGATCCAGCTCATGCCTCCTGATTCCTCTTCGTGCCTAAAAGGTGCCACTGCGAACACCCGGCGGGTTGGGCGAATCAGACCGGGCTCAAGCCGCCTCACATAATCTTGATCGCGTCGACCGGACAGACGGGCACGCACGCGTAGCAGACGACGCAGTCCTCTTCGACGGCGGGGTCGGCCTTCTTGTCCGCCGTAGGGTGGCCCGGGGTCTCCAGCCACTCGAACACATCCACGGGGCAGGCGACGAAGCATGAACCGTCCGCCGTGCAGATGTCGAAGTCCACGGCCGCGATGGTGCCATGGATCCCCAGGACATCCGGCGCATTGACCGGACCCCAGACGTCGTGGTCGAGGTGGCGTTCGACCACCTCACGGTTCTCCTGGAAGTCCGGATCGATGGACACGCGGCGTCAACCTGGCCGAGCGTTTTTAACTCTGTTGTAGCGAGTGATGCGACAAACTAGTCCACCCACTCGATGGCCTCGACCTCGAAGATGTCCCCACACGCCATGCACTCCACGCCCATGCGGTCGTCTTGAAACATGAGGACGGCCCGCTCTTCCTTGCCGCACCGGGCGCAAGGGCCGAGCACGTAGCCGCTACTCTGACGGGCTCGCACCTTCATCCGCAGACTCCGTGGGGGGATCTCCTTCTTCCATCCCGAGGTCACACCGGGGGCAGACGTAGTCCAGGAGGGGATAGTTCCCGTGGGCATGCTGGACGAAATAGATCATCTCCGTCCCGCATCGGGAACAGACCCGCTCCACGTCCGCCTTGAACACGCGCATCCCACCTTGGGAGGCTCGTTCAACCCAACGGAGCGTATTTAGCCTTTTACTCCGGCGGTTCCTGAGGCTCCGATGGTCCGCGGCGCAGTCGTCCCAGCTTGAGAATGCCAAGCTGGATTAACAGCGTGATCGCGCTCAACACAATGGCCACGATGGCGAGGACCACGACGGAGCCGGCGAGGGTGTTCGCAGCGGAGGCCGATTGGGCGGCGCTGTCGGCCTGGCCGCTGAGCTCATCGATCTGCGTCCCGAGGTCGAGTTCGAGCTGATCGATACGCGTCTCCAGGACCGCGATCTGGTCGATGACCTGGATGCTGAAACTCTTCGAGAGGACCTGTGTTGCGATTGACCGGTCCACCACCCGCACCTCGAGTGTGTGGCTCCCAGGGGCCAGGGTAAAGCCTCGAGTCACCTCCCAGCTCTTGCCCTCCTCCGGTTGCGTGAAGGTAATGACGCTCACGGTCCCCATCGAGATCAAGGCCAGCACATCCCCGAAAAGCGCCACAAACCGACTGTCCCGCACCGGGACGCCGTCCAAGATGTATTCGATGTCAAACCGCGATGACACCTCGGACATGTTGCCCACGTGAATCGTTGTGGTGACCAGAAACTCGGTCCCGACTTCCCCCGTCGCCCCGCTGATTCGGACGTCGATGTCGTAGTTCGACACCGGATAGTCCGTTGGGCCCAGCAAGGTGCCTTCCAGAGCCGATGTCACGACGAGGCTGAAGTCTCCTCCGACGAAGGTGATCTGCTGCACCGCGAACGTCAAGAATTGGCCAGGGCTGGTCGTCTCCGGAACGAAGAGCGCCAAGACATTCGGCGGAACATCAGGATCGGGCGAGAGGACGGTCACGGTCACTGTATCGTCCCCTGCTCGGGGTCCGATCACCGTCAGCGTCCCCAAGACGAGGATGTCCTGGCCGAGCAGGAAGCTACGCTGCAGGGCAAAGTCGATGCGAAGGTCGTAGGCCTGGGCCTCGGCCTCCTGGGAGACCATGCCGGCCCAGAGGCTTGCGGTCAGCAAGGTCGCCACCAGAAGCCAAATGCGATTCCATCTCACGTTGTGCCACTCCTGTGGCCCTCTCATCCGCTTCCTGTTATTTCAGAACTTCTCGTGGTATCAACCTGCAAAATCTCAGACTGAAAAATCCATACGCCATCCTTTTTAACGGGCACGCATGTTGGCGAACCGTAGGCATGGCAGACAGGCCCAAATTCCCTCCCATCGAGAAGTTCCAGCTCGAGGTGACCGAGAACATCCATCACACCCCGTGGGTGTGGCTGCCCCGGTTCAAACGGACCGACGGGAAGCCCCTGGAGTTCCTGGCCGGGCAGTGGGTCCTTACCCGGGTGGAGAAGAACGGGGAGGACATCCGGCGGGCGTACTCCATCGCCTCGCCGCCCCACATCAAGGACTACTTCGAGCTCTGCGTGAAGAAGGTC
>JBHIBW010000095.1:0-6598 GCA_046759265.1 Thermoplasmata archaeon | reverse complement strand
ACGACGTAGGTGATGTCGATGGGAGTCGCGGGATCCAGGAAGGAGTCCATCTGGAGCGCGATGCCGTCGTGGACCATCGTGGCCAGGTCGTGCAGGAACATGTAGGTGTAGGGCCCGTTGAGCGTGACCCAGCTGATGAAGTTCTGTGTGATCAGGTTCCGCTCGTCGAAGCCCTCGTAGGACCCGTTGGCATCGACGTCCGTCCAGTCGTTGATTCGGAGCCGGAACGCCGGAATGTCGTCGATCATCCGCTGGATGTCGATGTAGGCACTCACGCGGATGGAGTCCGCACTCCCCCATAGGGCGGTGTCGCCCGGGACGATGACCGTCCCGTCCGTGTCCATGAAGCCAGACTCGTTGAACAGATAGACGTTCGCTCCCGTCCCGGGGGTTCGCGTGAACGTGAACTCCACGGAACCAGTCTGAGCCAGGACCGCGTCCTCAATGGTGACGCCCATCGGCGCCGCCCGGTTGTTTGTGAGCGTCACGGTTGCCATGTCGGCGCCGCCGGCTGGCAGGATGTTGGTGTAGCCTGGATAGGATACTCCGCGGTAGTCCCCAGGGTTCCACTCGTTCACATCGATGCTCAGGCCGTCTGTCAGGTTGGCAATGAGGACGGACCGGTAGGCGTTGGCGATGCCCGCTCCTGTCAGAGTCGGATCCTGCCCCGCGTCGTCGGCGCCCTGCTTCACGATGCTCTTGGCCGTCGAGGCCATGGGGAAGAGTCCCCCATGGGACGAGTGCCACGCGTCGTAGACGAGGGCGGTGATGCCGGACAGGTTCGGGGTGGAGAGGCTTGTTCCGGACCAGAGTACCCAGGAGGCGTTGCCGTCCTGAGCCGTCCCGGAGTCGGAGTCGAATGGGTTGTTGTTCAACGGGTCGGCCCCGTACCCGAACATGCCGCTGGTCAGGGCATCGAGGTAGTGGCGACCCATGGCACTGGGTCCTCGGTTCGAGAAGTAGGCCGTTCCGCCGTAGGAGGGGTTGGGACCTCCGTCGAACCCCCACCAGGGGTCGACGCGGTACAGGTAGTTCTCCATCGCGCCGGAGGTGAGGAGGCTCGCCCCGCCGGCCGGACCCTGCCGTCCGCCCATCCCGGGACCGGAGTTGCCCGCGGCGAAAGCGTAGAGGATGGCCTCGTCGGTGTGCACAGAGGTGACCCAATCGACGAACCGGGAGCCCCACTCCCAGCCCGTCCAGTCGCCACCGCCCCAGGAGTTGCTCGCGATCCGGGCCTCGTCGCCCGATTCCGTCAGCCCGTCGTACCCTTCGGCGGCAAACATGACGGCCGTCCAGAGGCCCGCCTGGCCGAAGGGATCGGCATTGCCGAAGTTGTTGCCGGCGCCGATGATCTTCGCTCCGGGCGCGTGGCCGAGAAGCGTCGGGCCGCCGCCGAAGCCGCCGGTCATGCCCTGGCCGGCGATCGCCGAGGTGACCCAGGTCCCGTGAGAGCCGATCGTGCCGGGGTTGTCGAAGTCCCCGAACAGCATCGTCAAGTCTCCGTCCCCGGGTACGAGGTTGCTCATTGGATCGAGCCCTGCCCAGATGTCGAAGCTGTTGTCGTTCTGCATCGACTGCATGGTGAGATTGAGCGTGTCGATCTGCCGGGAAGCGTATGGAATCTCTCGGACACCGTCGGAGATGAAGGTCAGCATGCCGCCTGAGACATCTTGGATGCCGTCCCCGTCTAAGTCTTGGAACAGCAATTCTGCATTGGCGTCAAACGTCGGCCAGTCCGTATTGATCCAGGCGCGCTTCTCGTCGCTCATGTTGAAGTCGCCATCGAGATCGGCCATGACGCTGTCGTAAGGTCCGCCGCCGCCCGTGTAGTTGAAGAGAATGACCCCGGGCCGTCCGCCCAGGAGGATGTTGAGCTTGTCATCCGGGTGGAAGCCGACTCGGACTTCCTCTCCCGCCGACAAGCCGGCGACGCCCGTCACATTCCAGGAGAGGTTGGTCGTTCCGTCCGTCCAGTTGACCCACCGGGTCGCGTTGAACTCGACGACCGTGGTGGAAAAGCTCGTGTTCACCCACCACGAGTTGGGACCGGTCTCTCCGAACACCAAGTAATCGTTCAGGGACGCCCCGTCGTAGGCCATGGGGTGAAGGTAGTAGGGGGACCCCATGTCCAGGACCCGGAACGTCAGGTTATACAGGTCGGGGTGGGCGAAGTCAACGCCCGTATCGATGACGGCCACGACGACGTCCGTGCCGTCAAAGCCCATCGCATGGACGAGGTCCGAGTGATGCATCGCGACCTCGTTGGCGTCGCTCGGCGTGAAGACGCCGCCCGCTTCCTCGAGCTCTAAGGCGGCCTCCATCTCCGCAGATGGGATCGCCAGCTGCGCCGACGGAACAAACTTATCGGCCCAGGCCCGGACCTGCTCCCTTGTCAGTCCGACAAGCGGGCCGGGTGTCGTCTCGGCCGCCTCAATCGCGAGGTCCTCCGCGGCCTCGAGGACGATCGGCGGGGCCGTCTCGAGGTCGGCGGACTCTCCTCCCGGAGCATCCGCAAGGGACGTCAGCGCGACGAAGGCGGAGAAGACCATGACAATCGTAATCGCGAGGCTAATCGCACGAATCGAACGATTTCCAATCAAACTCGTCTCCCCCTAAGGTCCTTCAGCGTTAGGTTGCCTCAACCAACTGGGTTGAAGTAGGCGGCGGATTACGCCCTTCGGTTAAAAAGGTTTGCCGAGGCCGATTCCCAACGCCATCCGGCGGCCTTAAGGGAAGCCTGAGCGATTGCGCAGGTGTGCCCCTTTGGCTACGCCGTCTCCCCCCCCTTTTCCTCATCTTCGTCCTGCTGATGGGGACCTCACCTCCGGCGGCGGGGCAGGACTATCCGACGTACTCGATCGGGGACTTTTGGGAGTACTCGGTGGAGGCCCGCCTGGACACGCTCCTGGGGTTGGGGAATGTATCCGGGGACCTCACCGCCGAGGGGGACGCGCGGGCGGAGGTCACGGCGGTGACTGGCGGTGATGCGACGATCACCTGGACAGGCGATCTCATGCTGCAGGGTCGGTTCATGCTCCCCGGGGAGACCACGGAGGCCGGCCTCTCCGGTACCATCGAGACGACCTACGAGGAACGTCGCAGCGACCCGTACTTCCTCCCAGTCGCCACGAGTTCTCAGACCATCCTCGACCTCACGATCACCTTCATCGTCTCGGTTCCCTATACGGCGACCCTCGAACTGAACGCCACGATCCCAGCCACCGGCGGCGCGCCCACCTATCCTCTCGAGGAGGGTGAACGGACCTTTGGGACGGCCGCCCAACTCGCCACCAACCTTACTTTCGAGTTCTTGGGCATGGATTTCCAGAACAGGACCGAGGAGGAGGTCCTTTCCGTGATCCGGTGGAGCGTCGCGCCGGCTCCGGTCGTGGAGGTGCCGGCCGGCCTCTTCTCGGGACTACACGTAACCTTAGAGCCCCTCTCCGGTTTCGTGCCCTCGCCTCTGCAGGCCCTCGTGCCCGGAACGGTCCAGGTAACCCACCACGCCCCCTCCGTCGGGAGCCCCGTCCTCTATCAGTTCCTTGCAGATGGGGTCGAGGTGGGGAAGGCTTCCTTGGAGTCTTACGCCTCGGCCTCCACCGCGCCGCCCCCCTTCTGGCTCAATCCCCTCTTTATCGGTGGGATCCTCGCGGTGCCCGTTGCGCTCCTCCTCGTCCGCTACTGGCGCGAACGCCGAAGGGGCCTCTGAGCGACGTCGGAACCTTTTTCATCGCGCGAGCCTAGGATAGCCGGGATGATCATCGAGGCCGACGGCTTGACGAAGCGCTACGGCTCCGTCCTCGCCCTCGATGGCCTCACAACACAGATCCCGGAGGGCCCGATCGGCCTGCTCGGCCCCAACGGCGCCGGCAAGACGACGTTTCTCCGTCTCCTCTTGGGTCTCCTCCGGCCGACCTCAGGAGCGGGGCGCGTCCTCGGTTTCGACATTCGCTCTCGCCCCATCTCCATTCGGGAACGCATCGGGTACATGCCCGAGCACGACTGCCTCATCCCCGAGATGACCGGCATTGGGCTCGTGGCGTACATGGGCCGGGTGAGCGGCCTGGGGCCCAATGTGGCCCTCGGCCGGGCGCACGACATGCTGGATTTCGCCGGGGTGGGCGAGGAGCGGTATCGGAAGGTGGAGGAGTACTCCCAGGGGATGAAGCAGCGGGTGAAACTGGCCCAGGCCCTCGTCCACGACCCCGAGCTGTTCCTCTTCGACGAGCCGACATCGGGCCTCGACCCGGAGGGGCGGAGGGAGATGCTCGACCTCCTCAAGTCGGTCGCACAGATGGAGGGGAAGAGCCTGGTCATATCGAGCCACCTTCTCCCGGACGTGGAGGACATCAGTCGCCACGTCGTGATCCTGAATGACGGGCAGGTGATCGCCGAGGGGGACATGCAGAACCTCCTGCGCCAGGACCTCGACTCCCTCCAGGTACGGATCGAGGGGGACGTCGGGGCCTTCGCCGCGGGCCTTCGAGAGAAGGCGATTGAAGTCGCTTTGGATCCGCCCCTGATTCGTATTCCTATGCAGGAAGGCGTGGAAGACGAGATCTTCCGGGTGGCGCTCGCGACCGGGGCGCAGGTTCGTTACCTCGGGGCGGAAGCACGGACCCTCGAAGAGGTCTTCCTGCAGATCGTAAGAGGCGGAGCCGAAGATGGCTAGCGTCCGACTTCCGACCTACATCCGCCGGGAGGAGGCGCTTCGGGGCCGAGGCCTCCGCATCCTTGCCATTGTGAGCTCGGGGGTGCGCCGGGAACTGAAGCGGCGCTGGACCCTCCTGGCCCTCATCGCGGCCATCCTCTTCGGCGTAATCTCGACCATCTTCAACATTTTCCTGGCGCCGCTCATCCAGCCGGGGGTCGTCATCGACGCCTCGTTCTTCTTCGACACCCTGACCTTCCCGATCGTGCTGTTCTTCATCTTGGTCGTGGCCGCGGCGGTGGGATCGGGCTTAATCAGCGACGACATGCGGCACATGTCCCTCACGCTCTACCTTAGTCGACCGCTGACTACGGGAGACTACCTCGCGGCCAAGGCCCTCATCGTCGGCATCTTCGTCTTCATCGCGGTCGCCGTCCCCGCCATCGCCAGTCCCATTGTGGCGGCTGTTCTCCTCTACGTGGGGTGGGAGCTCGCTCTCCAAGTCCTCCTCGCCGGGGCCGCCTTCGGCCTCCTCACCATGGTCCTGTTCTCCCTGCTCGCCTTGCTCTTTTCTAGCCTGACCCAGCGGAAGGGCGTGGCCGCCGCGGGGACCATCGCGAGTGTCCTCGCGTTGGAAATCCTCAGTGTCCCCTTGTTCGGCGTCTTCGAGTCCCTGGAGGTCTTTCATCTCTCCCTCTACCAGAACCTCCTCGCGGTGGGCCGAGTCCTGTACGGCCTTCCGGCTTCCGGCATTACGGCTTTCGGCTTTCTCGCATGGGAGGTGTCGCTGCCGATCCTCGTGGCTCTCATTGCCGTGTTCACCACGGTGGCGTACACCCGCATCCGTTCGATGGAGGTGATCACCGGGTGAAGGTCGTCGAAGGCGAAGGGTTGACCAAGTGGTATGGGGAGGTCATGGGCCTCAATCGCTTCACGGCCGGCTTCGGAGAGGGCATCACCGGCCTCGTCGGTCCCAACGGCGCGGGGAAGAGCACGTTCCTGAAGCTCGTGACGGGCCAGCTCCGGCCGGACGAGGGGACCCTCCGTGTGCTCCAAGAGGATCCCTGGAACAACCGCGAGCTCATGGCCAGGATCGGGTACTGCCCTGAGCACAACCGGGTGTACGCGTACCTGACGGGCCTGCGGTTCGTATCGACCCTCCTGCGCCTCAGCGGATACTCCGCGGAGGAAGCGAATAATCGGGCCGAAGAGACGCTGCGTCTCGTCGGCTTGGAAGCCGACATGAACCGACCGTTGGCGGGATACAGCAAGGGGATGCGTCAGCGCGCGAAACTCGCACAAGCCCTCGCTCACGAGCCCCGTTTGCTGCTCCTCGACGAACCCCTCAACGGGACCGACCCGGTAGGGCGCGCCCGGATGATTGACGTGATCAAAGGGCTCCCCGACCGGGGGACCAGCGTCCTCGTCAGCAGCCACATTCTCTTCGAGGTGGAGAAGCTGACGGAACAGGTCGTCCTCATCAACCGGGGAAAGGCAATCGCTTCGGGGGGCATCCGTGAGATTCGCCGGCTGATCGACGAACACCCCCACACGGTCCGACTCACCACGCCCCGAGCCCGGGACCTCGCTCGGCGGCTTGCGACGGAAAATCACATCGCGGAGATGTCCTTTGACGGGGAGGACGCGCTCGTGGTGCGGACCCGGGATCCGGAGACGTTCTACCGCGAACTCCCTGGCATCGTCGTGGATTCGGCCATTCCGGTGCACGCGCTGGAGAGCCCGGACGACAACCTCGAGGCGGTCTTCCGCTACCTGGTGGAATGACGGTGTTCGCGGAACTGGGCCGGTTCACCACGCTCGCGGGGCTGACCGCCCGCACGACCTTGAGCTCCCGCAAGGGCGCCGTCACGTGGGTCGTGGCCTTCCTGCCTCTGTACATCATCGGGGGCCTAGCCGCGACGGGACGGGAGGTGGACATCCTCCTGT
>JBHIBW010000094.1:0-6630 GCA_046759265.1 Thermoplasmata archaeon | reverse complement strand
ATCAACTGAGCGAAGAATACCACCCATACATCCACATAAGGGGGCTTACGGCCGTGACCTGGCCCTCACGGTTCTGATGTGAACCCGTGGGGAGCGATATCAAATATCTAGGACCAGCCTTCGTTTTTGCCGCCGCGAAACGTTAAGCGAGCTAGTTGGATAGCCGAAAGCGTGAAGACCGCTCGCTCCGAACAGCTCCACCGCCAAGCCCGGGCGCTGTTCCCGGCGGGAGTGTCCAGTCCGGTGCGAGCGTTCGCCCCGTATCCACGTTTTCTTCAGCAGGGGAACGGCGCGTTTGTCTCCGACGCGGACGGGAACCGGTACGTGGATTACTGTATGGCATTCGGCCCCCTGATCCTCGGCCACGCACATCCTCATGTCATCAAGCGAATTCGAGGCCAGCTCGAAGACGGCTGGAACTTCGGGGCATCCACGGAAGCAGAGCTGCATCTGGCGGAGGTCGTCTCCGGTCACTTTCCGTCGATCGAAATGCTCCGTTTCGTGAACTCCGGCACAGAGGCCACGATGCACGCGATTCGCCTCGCGCGGGGAGCGATGGGACGGACGAAGATCGTGAAGACTGACGGTGCCTATCATGGAGCCCACGACGCGGTTCTGGTCCGCGCGGGCAGCGGGGCCACGACCTTCGGCACGCCTTCTTCCGCCGGGATTCCCGACGATGTGGCGCGCCATACCCTCAGCGTCCCGTTCAACGATATAGACGCGATGCGTCAAGTCGTCGTCGCGAACCGCCGCGACTTGGCTGCGGTCATCCTCGAGCCCGTAATCGGGAACGCGGGGCCCATCCTTCCGGAGGACGGCTATTTACCGGAGGTCCGCGAGATTACCGAGGCGAACGACATCCTCCTCATCTTCGACGAAGTCATCACGGGCTTCCGGATAGCGATGGGCGGCGCGCAGGAGCGCTACAAGGTGCCCGCCGACCTAACGACGCTCGGGAAGATTCTCGGCGGCGGCGTCCCCATCGGCGCCTTTGGCGGGTCTGCGGAACTGATGGAAAACCTTGCGCCCCAGGGGAAGGTGTACCAGGCGGGCACAACCAGCGGAAACCCTCTTGCGATGATCGCGGGCCTCGCGACCCTGGAGGTGCTCGAGAAGACCGAATTGGGGGGTATGAACCGCCTCGGCAATCGGATGCGGGAGGGGCTCGCTGAGGTGGCGGCGGAGTTCGGGCGCCGCGTGGCCGGCATCGCCTCCATGTTCCAGCTCTTTCACACCGCCGGACCGGTCCGCTCGTACGAGGACTCCCTGCGGTCCGATGTGAAGGCATTCCACAGGGTATTCCTAGCACTTCTCGACGAGGGGGTGTATCTACCACCCTCCCAGTTCGAGACCTGCTTCCTGTCCACCGCTCATTCCGCAAAGGATGTGGACGCGACAGTGGAGGCGTTCGCTCAGTGCCTAGCAAGCGCACGATGATCCTCGCAACTCGCGGGAGCGAACTCGCCCTCGCGCAGACTCAGGAGGTCTGGAGCGCCCTGGGAACCAAGTTTCCCGAGGACCTCGAACTTCAGAACGTCGTCGTCAGGACTTCGGGCGACGTGCTCAAGGACGCAGCACTTCGCGACTTCGGCGGCAAGGGCGCATTCGTGAAGGAGATCGACGACCGCGTGCTCTCCGAGGAGGCAGACGTGGCAGTTCACAGCCTGAAGGACCTCCCCACGAAGATGCACCCAGACCTCACCGTGGCGGCGATCCTGCCTCGGTCGGCGTTTACTGACGCCCTCGTCTCAGATTACCCCCTTGCGGATTTGCCGGCAGGGGCGAGACTTGGAACATCCAGCGTTCGCCGGCGCGCGATGCTCCTGCGGGCCCGGGCGGATCTGCACGTACGGGAGATTCGCGGGAATGTCCCGACTCGCGTGGAAAAGTGGCGAGAAGGCGAGTACGACGGGGTCGTGCTCTCCACTGCAGGTCTAACGCGACTTCATGTCGACGCGCCCTACGAGCAGCTCGACCCCGAGCTGTTCGTCCCCGAGCCCGGGCAAGGCGCCATCGCGTGCTTGTGTAAGACGGAGTCAGGGTTTGAGGAGATCCTCAGGAGCATAGACGACGCGCGGACGCGGACGGAGGTCGAGGTCGAGCGCGAGGTCTTACACGCCGTTGGGGGGGGCTGCGTGGCACCCGTGGGCGTCCTTGCGATCCAGCATGGGAACGAGCTCGCCGTCCGCGCCACGGTCCTTTCCCTCGATGGGCGGCGCGTCGTCAGCGTTGAACGAACCGTGCCTTCCGAGGACCGGTTATCTCACGCGAATGCGATGGCGGAGGAACTCAAGGGGAGGGGCGCCGACACGCTACTCGAGGAAGCGCGGCGGGGCACGGGGTGAACTTATGGGTAACCACCGCACGAAGCTGGCCATCTTCCGGCCAAAGGAGAAGCTCGGGGAGTCGATTCGCCTCGCGGAGGACTGGGGATATGAGGTCTTGGGGGTACCCATGCTCGAAACACGGGCGTACGACGATCCGAAGTTTCTCGAGTTTCTCGAGGCCCTCCGGGAAGGCGAGCTGGGCGCTGTGGTGTTTACGAGCAGCAACGGCGTCGGACACGCATTCAACCGTGCGAAACGGACGATGGGGAGTGAGGACTTCCGGGATGCGCTGAACCGAATCCGTGTCGTTGCGATAGGGCCGACGACGAAACTCGCGCTTGAGAACTTGGGTGTGGCGTCGAGCGTACCGGTCGAACACAGCTCGAGGGGTCTCGTCGAGTACTTCGCCCGGAAGCGGATTTCCGCCAGACGCGTCGCGCTGCTTCGGAGCCGCCAGGGATCGCCGGTCTTGTCCGAAGGCCTCCGGTCCCTCGGGCACGACGTGATGGACGTCACGCTATACGAGGTGGGCCTCCCGGGGGACCAAACGGGAATTCAGGCCTTTTTTGACCGGGTGGTCCGAGGGGACGTCGACGTGTTCGCGTTCCTCAGCTCCATGACCGTGTCCAATTTCCTCGAGGTGGCGTCGGCCCTGGGAATGGGGGAGGAGGTACGCGCGGTTCTGTCTCAGAAGACCGTGGCGGCAATCGGCGAACCGACAAAGGAGACCCTCGAGAAGGAGGGGATTCGGGTGTCGGTCAAGCCCCGTAAGGCGACGTTCGATGACCTTCTCGCCGCGATCGGACGGAACGCTTAACTCTCCTCTCCACTTCGCTCTCGCTGTGCCCGATGACGGCCCGCTGTTTGTTCACTTTTCCCTCTACAAGCTCGACCCGAGTTGGCGGCGTCTTCCGCCGGAGGTCAAAGATCAAAACAAGGACGACACACACGGCGTTCTTGAGAAGTGGGCGGACCGATTCGCAATCATGCCGTACACGCTACTCGGCCTCCGCGGCGACGCCGACATCCTCCTATGGAAGTTCAGCGAACGCGTGGAGGACTTCCAGGGCTTCGCCTCCTCGTTTCTTACCACAGGTCTCGGTAGCTACCTGAACACGCCGTACGCATACCTTGCGATGACCCGCCGGTCGAAATACGTTGGCGGGCACGATGATAAAGGGGGCCACGGGAGCACCGCGAAGCTCGAACCCCTGGGCGCGCCCTACCTCATGATCTACCCGTTTGTGAAGACGGACGAATGGTACCAGTTGCCGTTCGAGGAACGCAAGCGGATGATGGGGGAGCACTTCCGGATCGGCCATAAGTACCCGAACGTGAAGATCCACACGACGTACTCGTACGGCTTGGATGACCAGGAGTTTGTCCTCGCCTTCGAGACGGGCGACCTCGAGGACTTCCTGAACCTGGTCGAGGCCCTGCGGTTCACGGAGGCGCGGAAGTACACCCTACGCGACACCCCGATCTTCACCTGCCTGGCTGTGCCAGACTTCCGTACCCTCCTTGACGCCTTCGGTTAGACGCGCCTAAAGCGAGGCCTTATGTCCCGCCGCCAGTTCGTCTTGGGCCGATGCAGGACCGCTTTCTTAGGGCGTGTTGGGGCAAGTCCGTGGACCGCACGCCCGTGTGGTACATGCGACAGGCGGGCCGCTACCTTCCGGAGTATCAGAAGGTACGGGGCAGCCACGGGGTTCTCGACATCGCCAAGGCGCCGAAGTTGGCGGTAGAAATCGCGAAGCTCCCCGTAGACAAGCTTGGCGTCGACGCTGCCATCCTGTTTGCGGACATCATGCTCCCCTTGGAGCCGATGGGCCTGAAGTTCGAGCTAAAGAAGAACGTTGGCCCCGTCATTCATCGGCCCATTGCGGAGGAAAAGGATGTCGACCGACTCCAGTCCCTCGACCCTGATGTGCACCTGTCATTCCTCGCAGAAACGATTGGACGCCTCCGCGACGCGCTCGACGTACCAGTGATCGGCTTCTCCGGAGCGCCGTTCACACTTGCTTCTTACCTGATCGAAGGCCGGCCCTCCCGGACTTTCATGAAAACGAAGACCTTGATGTACGGGAGGGAGAAACTATGGGAGCACCTGCAGGAAGTCCTTGCTGACATGGTCGCGACGTACCTTCGGTTCCAGATCAAGGCGGGCGTCCATGCGATCCAGCTTTTCGACTCGTGGGTGGGCGCCCTCGATCCCCGGGCCTACGGTTCGTACGTTGATCCCTACGTGCGGGAGGTGTTCCGCTCGACGAACGGGCTCGGCGTTCCCCGGATCCACTTCGGGACGAACACGGCAACCCTCCTCGAACGCATGCGCGACGCGGGGGGAGAGGTGATCGGCGTGGACTGGCGGATTCCACTCGACGAAGCGTGGCGACGGCTCGGAGACGGCGTCGCGATCCAGGGCAACCTCGACCCTGCGGCGCTCCTCGCAGGAAAGGAGCATGCCATCGCACGCGCGCATGAGGTTCTGGACCAAGCGGGCGGCCGTCCGGGGCACATATTCAACCTGGGCCACGGCGTCATGCCGACCACTTCACCGGACGTCCTGGCGGCCGTGACGGGAGCGGTGCATGCATATCGCGGGGGTTCGGCCTGACGACCGAAACGGCGGTCCTCTTCATGGCGTATGGCACGCCCCGTACGCTCGACGAAGTCGAGCCCTACTTCACAAACATCCGGGGAGGCCGACCGCCGAGCGAGACGGAGGTGCGCGACCTGCGCGGTCGGTATGAGGCCGTTGGCAATCGGACACCGCTCCTCGCTATCACGGAGCGCCAAGCCCAGGCGGCGGCGAGGCTGCTTCGGAACCGGGGTCACGCCGTTCGTGCATACGTGGGCATGAAACACTGGCACCCTTTCGTCGACGAGACTATCAAAGAAATCGCTCACGCGGGCCTCTCGAGAATCGTTGCGATCCCCCTCGCCCCGTTCTACTCTGCGGTCAGCACGGGGGGATACCGCAAGGCGGTCGATGAAGCAATCGCGGGCCGGGACATCTCCGTGACCTTCGTCAAGGAATGGTCCAGTACCCCAAAGCTGTTCGATACGTGGCGCACGATCCTGATGGAGTCCCTAGAGGACCGGCCTCTGGGCCGGGACGGTCATCTCTTGTTTACAGCCCACAGCCTGCCGAAGGATCGGATGCCACCCGGGGACCCGTATGAGGACCAGCTTCGAACGCTCGCCGCGAAGCTCGCCAACTCCGTCGACCTCCGGGCGTGGACGTTCGCATTCCAATCCGTAGGGATGGCCGGGGGGGAGTGGCTCGGCCCGAGCGTGTCCGATGTCCTCGACACCCTCGCTGCCGGCGGAGCCTCCGACGTCCTAGTCGCGCCCATCGGCTTTGTGGCCGACAACTTAGAGACGCTTTATGACCTCGACCGGAAACTCACCGCTCAGGCGGAACGAGAGGGCATGACGCTCCGGCGGACCCCCGTACCGAACGACCGGCCGGAGTTTGTTGAGGCGCTCGCACACGTCGTCGCCTCCCGCCTCTGAGGCACCGCCCTATATATCATTCGAGTTCGCGCTGAAACCTTAAGTAGCGCCCTCCTCTAAAACGGCTGATTCCCCAGGGGACCGCGTTGCTCTCGATTGCGAGCGCTCACGTCACGCATAAGTGGGTCGACATCGAGCAACTCGAACTTGTCGCGGCAAAGGAGGCGAAATCCCTCTTGGCGGCGGTCCGTCAGCTCCCCCGTGTGCGGGAGACCGCGATTCTGAAGACGTGCAACCGCGTGGAAGTATACGCGGCAGTCGAAGGCCTGGGTCGGAAGAGCCTTGAGGCGCTCACTGCGAACTTCTTGCCGCAGGAGATGGAGGGCGCGGTTCGCTTCCTTGAGGACCGCAACTCCGTCCGCCATCTGTTTCGGGTCGCGAGCGGCCTCGATTCCCTCATCGTGGGTGAAGATCAGATTCTCGGACAGGTGAAAAATGCCGTCGCGTTCGCTCGGAGCGAGGACGCGCTCGGCCCCCTGCTCGACCGTCTGTTCCGGAAGGCCATTGCGGTCGGGAAGCGGGTGCGTACGGAGACTGCGTTGAACAAAGGGGCTGTCTCCATTGGGAGCGCCGCGGTCGACTTGGCGGTGAAGTTGCTTGGGGACCTGACGGGCAAGGTGGTCCTTGTCCTTGGCGCAGGTGAAATCGGGACCCTCGTCGCGAAGGCCCTTGCCAGGTGGGACCTCAAAGCGATCTTCGTTGCGAACCGGAGCCACGACCGCGCCGTGGAGCTCGCGCGGGAGCTGAACGGAATCGCCATCTCGTTCGAGGAGATGCCGAA
>JBHIBW010000093.1:0-6655 GCA_046759265.1 Thermoplasmata archaeon | reverse complement strand
ACCCTCTTTCACATCGGGCGGATCTGCCTCACGCAGGCAGATGCGCAGGGCTTCAGGCATGCCTTAGAGCAGCTCGAGACCGTGGAGCTGGAGTATGGAGGGGGCTTCCCGATTTATCCGGTCGAGTTGAGGGCATTGAACGCCTTTCTCGAGGGCGACACGGAGGGTTGGAGAAGGCCCTTCGAGGACATGCTCGACCAGCTCGGGCAGCTGGAAGAGGAGGGCGGGACACGGGGTTTCGAACTTCCTCGAACGCGCGCCATTTTTTCGGCGACGCTACAGGTTGCCGGGCTTGAGCAGGAGGCAAAGGAGCAGCTCAGGCTCGCACGTCAGCACTTCAAGGTTTCCCGCTTTGCGGGTCACCTTATGGAACTGGAGGCCGACGTGCCCCGTCTCGTTCAAGGACTCCGGCAGATTCTTGGCTCTGCTTAGGTCGATTGCCAACGCTATTGTGGGCGAGGGCGTGAGCCCGCCGCGGAATGACGGCTTCCCTCGCACCGCGACCCGGGTCCCTTCTGCTTTCCCGGGTCTCTGCCCTCTACGACCTCCGGCGGAACAGGAAGACCGCCACGGCCACCGCGGTCGCGGCGACCCCCCCAATGATGCCTGCCACTACGATGAGATCGATACCATTTCCGCCTCCATTCCCATCCCCATTGCCGTTGGGTGGCGGAGGGTACGTGATGGAGACACTCGTAATTGCCTCATTCCCGGAAGTGTCGATCGCTCGGGCTTGGATGGTGGTCGGACGGTCGGCAAGGTCCACGGACAGGGACCAAGATGTGCCTGCGGTCGCCGCCGCCGTCCAAGTCGACCCATCTGTGCTCACTTCGACGCTTTGGACGCCCACGTTGTCGGTGGCGGTACCATGTGCCATGATGGACGCGGTGTCCACCTCTTCGCCTTCGGTGGGAGAGGTGATCGTGACCGTCGGCGGCACGTCGTCGGGAAGCATTGCAGGGGCCTCTTCTGATGGCGGGCCCTCACCTGCCACCGTCACGGCGGTGACTTCGTAGTAGTAGGTTGTTCCAACAGCCGCATCCGCGTCCTCGTACGCGAGAACGGTCCCGTCGACCTCCGTCAGGATCGAGAGGTCCCCCGAGACCGTTCCTCGGTAGACGCGGTAGGCGGTAATGGGATAGCCGCCGTCGGAGAATGGAACCCGCCACGAGAGGGCGATCTGCCCGCCGACGGCCGTACCCTGAACGTTCAACGGCTCCCTAGGCAGCGTCAGGGGCGAGAGGGGGGTCCACGCGTCCGTGTTGAAGTCGTAGACCCATGTCTCATTCACGCAGCTGACGATAATGCCGAAGCAACCTCCGAAGCGGACGACACGATCCGACTCGACATCGTAGGCGACCCGGTGTCCATACAGCGCTGAAGGCTGTCTCGCGGGATTCCGCTCGGTCCATTGATTGGCATTGTAGTCGTACGCCCAGGTTGTCGGTACCTGCAGCAGGCG
The DNA here is from genome assembly GCA_046759265.1 of Thermoplasmata archaeon. Lineage (GTDB taxonomy): Archaea > Thermoplasmatota > Thermoplasmata > RBG-16-68-12 > JAJISG01 > JAJISK01. Next base: position 5,193 of record JBHIBW010000093.1, on the reverse strand, counting down.
TCCCGACAGAATGGCCCGGTCGCTTTCCGCGTCGTAGGCCATATCCTGGATCCACTGACCCATGGGCTGGAGGGGTGGACTCGCGTCTGACCACGTATTCGAATTGTAATCGTAGGCCCAGGTTTCCTGCACAAACCCTGCGTCCCTCTGCCCTCCGAAGTGGATCAGTCGATCCGACTCGGAATCGTAGGTCACAGAGGCATAGCTTGCCCACCAGAATCCCGGCAGAGTCTCGTTCGTCCAGGTGTCGTTGTTGAAATCGTAGGCCCACACATCCCTCAGGAGGACCTCGCCAGCCCCCTGCTGTCCGCCGACGACGATGACCCGATCTGACTCGCCGTCGTAGGCCCCTCGCAACGCATGCCGACCCGGCGGCGCGGTTGCCGGGTTCATTAGTGTCCAGCTGTCGCTGTTGTAATCGTAGGCCCACGTGTCGTTGAAGTCGCAAGCCCCAACCAGCCGACAGCCTCCGAAGAGAATCATCCGGTCCGACTCCCCATCGTAGGCCATCTCCATGGCGTCCATCGCGGTCGGCGCAATCGAGGGCGCCATCTCGGTCCAGGTGTTCGTATTGAGGTCGTAGGCCCAGGTGTCGCCAAACTCGTTGTCCTCATCGGCCCCGCCGAAGAGGATCATCCGGTCCGACTCGGAGTCGTAGGCCATCGCATGGAACCCTCGTGCCATGGGACTGAGGGTTGGCTGTCCTGGTCCACTGGAGCCGAAACCGATCCCTGGATCCCTCTCTTCCTCGTGGACGGCTCCAGTCTCCGGGGAACCGTGCAGGCTCCCGAGGGGACTGCTCCCATCATGGGGTGTCCGAGCAACCCCCTCACTCGCCTCTGCCAGGCCACCCGCGGCCAAGATGAAGGCCAGGGCCATCAATGGCAGGAGTTGCCTCAGCATGGTACCATCGTCTTGGGGAGGCAATGGGCGGCGGAAAAGGGAAGTGTAGGTTAGCCGCAGAAACTTCTATAAGGCACCCCGCAACGTTCTTACGCGCTCCGTCGGTTCCTCGACCGGGGGAAGCGTGCGTCTAACCGTACAGGAGCGAATTCTCCTCCATCTCCTCCCGTACGGGAGGGTCGATGAGGCACCCGAAGCCCCCGTGGCCGTGGCGCGGCAGGGCGTCGCCGAGGCCTGTTGGATCAGCCAGCGACATCTCTCCCAATACGTCCGCCCGTTGGTGGAGAAGGGCCACGTCACGGAGTGGAAAGCCCATGTAAGGGGCGTCCGCCAGCGACGGAAGGTGTACGCACTTACCGGTTCGGGAAGGCGCAGGGCGAAACGACTTCACGAGCGGGTGTTGTCGACGCCCCTGCAAGTACAGGACGACGGGGGCACTCGGGAGGTAACCATTGCTGAGGCCATTTCCAATGTCGGAGGGTCGGTACCCCCCCTTCAGGTCCTGCGACTCGCGGCCCGAGGGGAACCCATCTCCCTCGAGGACCTGGAGCGCCAGGCGGCGCCGCCGCGTGTGGAGATGACGGACGACGCCCCCCAGATCGGGGACTTCGTGGGCCGGGCCACGGAATTGGAGGCACTTACCGAGGCGGGCGGGCCTCCCCTCTTCGTCGTGCGCGGTGTAGCCGGGATAGGCAAATCCAGCTTGGCAGCTCGGGCGTGCGCACACCTTCGGGGCGAGCGCGACCTGTTCTGGCATCGTGTCCGACCCTGGGATTCCCGAGATTCGATCCTCTCCCGCCTCGCGGCCTTCCTCGCGCGTCTGGGCAAACCTGGGCTGCAGGCCGTCCTCATGCGGGGGCAGGCAGGCCGGGCGGCCGAGGTCTTGCGAGAGGACCTTCCGGGAACGGGGGCTCTCTTGGTGTTCGACGACGTTCACCGGGCGGATTCCGATGTGCAGCCCTTCTTCCGCTTTCTCCTCGAGGCCCTCGTGCGGGCTGACGACGTTCGGGCGATCGTGCTCACACGGCACGCCCTCCCCTTCTACAGTCGGCAGGACGTCGTCGTGGAGGGCGTCGTACAGGAACTCGAGCTGCAGGGTCTCGAACCCCGGGAGGTCGCCGCCTACCTCTCGCATCACGAGCTGTCGGAACGGGCGGTCGAGGCCGCTCAGCACCTCCACGGCCATCCCCTCTTTCTCGAACTCCTTCGGGCGCATAACACGGTCTCGGAGGTCCTCGATGACGTGCATCGGTACCTCGAGGAGGAGGTCTATGCCGACCTTCAGGAGGCCGAGAGGGGGATGATGAAGGTCGCCTCCCTTTACCGGGTCCCCGTCCCGCGCGAGGCGCTCTTCGCCGATCCGGAATGGACCCACGATGTCCTGTTGTCCCTTCGCAATCGCTCGCTCCTTCGCGGAGCCGGGCAGGATTCGTTCGAGGCCCACGACACGATTCGTGACTTCTTCAGCGGCCTCCCGACCTCCGCGGAGCTAAAGGCGCACCGCGGCTTCGTCGTGGAACAGCTCCGCACCTTGGCGTCGGAGGCCCAGGAGGCCGATGAGCCCGCACAGGCTGCCGGCTACCTCTCGAATGCGATTGAGCTCTCCACCGTCTCTCACGAACGCGCGGCCCTCTGGGAGTCCCTGGGCGATGCGAACCTCCGCCTAGGGGATCTGCTGGCCGTGTCGGTTGCCTTCCGATCCGCCGCCAGGCTCGCTTCCGATCCGGAGACGCGGAGCCGAGCCCATCGAAAGATGGCCTTCGCGCACAACGCGTGGGGGGAGCTGAGATCCGCGGCCGACGAGATTGAAGAGGGGTTCCGGGCCCTGGGAACGAGGCGGGGCGTCGAGGAGGGGTGGCTCCATCTCGCGCGCTCGGAGGTCTGCATCGGGACGGCGAAGGCTCGGAAGGCCGAGGAGGAGGTGGACACCGCCCTTGCGGTGTTTCGAGAGTTCAAGGATGCCCGGGGGGAGGCGATCGCCTTGATCTGGCGGGCCCACGTCTTGACGGACTTGGGCGCGGGGGAGGAACGTCTCCCCTCGGCCCGGAAGGGGCTGAACGCCGCGCTGGAGCTCGCAGCCGGCCTGGACGATCCCGAGCTTGCGGCACGCGCCCACATCTGGATGGCCCAGGTCCTCGCCATGGAAACGGGGGACTCGGAGGAGGCGCAACGACATCTCGCCGCCGTCGAAGACACTCCGGGCATTCTGGAGAATCACCGAATCCGCATCGAGTTCTTCTCCCAGCGGGCGGTTCACAATGGGGCGAGGAACGTCGACTTCGAGGCCCGAGCCGCCGATTGCCGCGAGTTGATTCGCGTGGCCCGGGGCGTCCGAGACGACTACGGGCTCGCGTACGGCCAATACCTCCTCGCGACCACGGAAGTCATCAACGGGCGCCCCGACCGGGCCCGAGCCCTCTGGGAGGAGGCCGCCGTGAGATGGCGCGGGTTTGGCAACCTTCGCATGCTCCCGAACACCCTGTTCCACATCGCCCGGGCCTGTCTGATGGAAGGGGATCTCGCGGGGTTCCGACAGGTGCGGAAGAGGATGGAGGATCCGTCCTTGGAGAAGGCGGTGGGCGTGCCCCTGTACCCGAGGGTCCTTCTCGCCCTGGATCTCTTCCTCCAGGGCGAATGGACGTCCTCCTCGGATGCGTTCGAGGCGGAGTTGCGGAACCTTCAGGCCCAGGCCGATGCGCACGGGGGGTACAAGAAGGAACTCGCGCGGACGCGGCTCCTGTACGGGGTTGCGCTGCATCTCATGGGGAACGAGGGGGACGCCCGAGACCTCTTCCAGGCGAGCGAGGAGCAACACCGCACCTGGCACCGGCCCGGGCATGTCGTGGAAGCCGAGGTCGAGAGGCGCCACCTCCTCGACGGCATGCGCCGGATTCTCCGTTCTGCCTCGGTCCCCGAGGCGCCTAGTCGTGGGCGGGAATGAGGGCCCGCAGGGGGACGGCCGCCACCTTCCGATAGACCGCCTCCGGCTTCAGGGCCCGTCCCTTCCAGCGGAGAAGACGTTCCACCGGGACCCCGAGGAGTTCCTCGTTCCGCCGGAGGTAGGGAAGGATGAGCTCCCAGTCCGCCGACGTGAGGTCCGCGAACTCCCCGCCGTTGAGTTGGTTTTCCTCCATCACCCCCTCGGGGTCTCGGATGTACAGGGCCCCGCCCGAGGCGAGGGAGAAGAGGTTGCCCCCCTCGTACGGCGTGTCCAGGTCGAGGAGGCCTCCCTCCGGGCCGACCTGGAGGCCATTGACAATGACGAAGCCGCCGCCCTTGAGGGGATCTCCTGCCATGAAGGACTCCGCCAGGTAGTCCAGAGCCGTGCCGTTGATGACCACCCGGGGCCGCCCGACGGCGTTGATGAGAGGGCGGCCCGCCGCGTTGCCGAGGACGTACGCCTCGCCGCCCTTCGCCCCGTACATGAAGGTCTGTCCGACGTCTCCGTGGACGACGAGGCGACCCGCCTTCATGATCTGGGCGACCTGATCCTGCGCGGCGCCGTGCACGTGGATCTCCGATCCATCCAACCCGGAGCCTAGGTAGTCCCCGGAGCTCCCGTAGACGTGGATCTCCGCCCCGGAGTCGGGACCTAAACCGCAGCCGACGAAGCGCTGTCCCCGGTTCCGGAAGAGCCACACGCGTCGCCATCCTCGCTCGTACGCCTTCACGAGGAAACGGGACCCGCTCTCCTCGTCCTCGGCGGGGAAGCCTGCCAGGTCCACGACCAGCGTCGCCTCCGGGTGCCTCGGGGGCGCCAGGCGCCTTCGTCCGGCCCAATCGACGCGGACGAACGCCGTTCCCTCCCCAGGAGGGCCGGCCGCCAGCAGTCCCTCGATGGCGTCGTTGAGGTGGGCACACGCGCGGCTCCGGCGCCACTCGTACATCGGATAGGGACGATCCAGGAGGAGGGTCAGGGTCTGGAGGACGAGGCTCCAGTCCTCTTCGGACTTCCGTGCGCGCTGCTGCAGACCGTGAATCAGGGCCGACGCCTCGGCGGCGCCCGCTTTCTGAAGGTGGCCCACTGCCAGATCCGCCAGCTGCTCGGGGCCATCCGCATCCAGGGCGGGCCCCGTCCCCCCGTTGGCGGCCACCGGGGCCGGGGCGGCCACGTCCGAAACCTCGACCGGATTCCCAAACTTGTCGGTGCAGGTGAGCCGCAGGCCCTCCGGGGCTTCGCGGATGGCGAAAATGAAGGATCCCCCGTTCGTGTAGCTGCCCCCGCGGGCGTTCCAGTAGCGATCGGCCACCTTCCAGACGCGCGGATCCTCTTCGTGGAGGCTCCGGAGA
>JBHIBW010000092.1:0-6663 GCA_046759265.1 Thermoplasmata archaeon | reverse complement strand
TTCATCAATCGCAGCTTCCTAATGGGCAACCTGCTCGGGGCCATCGCCCTGAGCTACGGCACTCTCCTCCTCCTGACGTCCAACCGCTGGGCACTTCGGAAGCTGGGCAAGTCGTGGAGTTACATCCAGTCCGGGTCCCGCATCTATCTGCTGCTGGTCGTCGTCCACTCGGCCTACTTCTTGCTTTGGCACTACAGCAACATCCGTGAGGCCACCCCCAGCGTCTTTGTGACCCCCTTCCTCCTCCTCTCTGCGGTCCTCTACCTGCTGATCTTCCTCGGGTTCTTCGCCACGCTGAAGCGGAATCGGCAGCGCGTTGCCGCGAGGGAAGGGTAGGCCGTCGAGCCCCCGGGTCGCCCCTAGAATTGGTCGACCTTGATGGCCGACGAGGCCGCATCGATTCGCTCAAACTCCGCAGGAGCAAGTTCCCATCCCACGGCCCCGACGTTGCTTTCCACGTGGGCCGGTCGCTTGGCCCCCGGAATGGGGACGACCCCGTCGTGGGACAGGTGCCAGTTTAGCGCCACCTGGGGTACCGTGCGGTCATGGACCTGGCCCACTTCCTCCATGATCCCGAGAAGCTCCCGCGTGGACGCGAGGTTCTTGTCGCGGAAGAGGACGTGGTCGGTCCGCAGGGGGTCCTCCGGCTTGTGATCCCTGTCGTACTTCCCCGTCAGGACCCCCTTGGCGAGGGGGCTCCACGCGAGGACGCCGATGTTTTCCTTCTGGCAGTAGGGAAGGACCTCCTTCTCGACTTCCCGGTGGAGGAGGCTGTACTGGACCTGATTGGAGGCGATGTCCGTGTCGGAGAGGGCCGCCCTCGCCTCTCGGAGATCCCGGACCGCAAAGTTGCTCACCGCGATGGCCCGGATCTTCTCGTCCTTGTAGAGCTGCTCCAGCCCGCGCATGGACTCCGTCAGGGGGATCTGCTGCCAGGGATCGGGCCAGTGCACCTGGTAGAGGTCGATGGCGTCCACCCCCAGGCGCTTCAGACTGCGATCGCACGCCCGCTGGACGTCGTCGTAACGCAGATGATTCCCGGAGACCTTCGTCGCGATGACGACCTCGTCGCGTCCGATCTCCTTCACGGCCTGACCCACAACCTCCTCCGAGTGGCCGGCGCCGTAGCCCTCTGCGGTGTCAACGAGGTTCACGCCAAGCTCATGAGCCCGGACCATGGCGGCGATCGAATCCTCGTCGCTGACGTCGTCTCCCCAAGGGTTCTTGCCCCCAGCCTGCCACATCCCGGTGCCGATGCGGGACACCCGGATGCCGCTCTTCCCCAATTCCACCTGCTCCATGGTCCCTTAGGGTTCTAGCTTCCCGGCAGTAAAAACGTTTGGAAACGTGCCTAACTTCATGGGCGGTCGCCCATTCTTGCCTAACGGCACGGTGATTGACGATTGGGGGTTCAGAGCGTCAGGAGAGTCCCAGAACGGCTGTTCCACTGAGCCCAGGACGCGATTCGTCGCCCCTATCGGGGAGCCCCTGCCCAAATATGACGAAGACTATAGTCGGGGCGGAGCAAAGGGGTCCGTATGAAAAAGGAGCGACCGCTGATTGTCTGTGATTCGTGCGGGAATAAGGTCGCCCATCTCTACCTCGCGGAGAGGGACGGCCGGATGATTCAGGTATGCGCTGAATGCAAGGCGAAAGAGGCTTGAGATGGCCAAGGCTTGACCGCCCCGGTGAGCGGTTAAGCGGCGAAACTACCGCGACTGAGGTGCTCATGGACGACTTTCCACTCGTTCCCTAATCGCCTGATCACGCTGGTGCCTCGTCCAGATCCAGAAGCCTCTTGGCCCTTGATCGTTCCAGACCAGCTGAAGTCGTACACACACGCAGCGACCTCGTCAGAGCTCGCCAGCCACCTCAGGTTATCAATGGAATACGATTCATCCTGGATGAGGTCGAAGTTGCGCCTGAGAACCCGTTCGACGGCCTGTCGGCCAACATGGACCGATTCATCGCTGAACAGGTAGATCGCATCGTCATCGATCATGGATAGTACCCCATCGAGATCATGGCTATCGGTCGCTCTCTCGTATCTCGACATGAATTCACCCGCCGTTTGCTTCATGGTCTCTTCTCGTAGGGTGTCGTCGTTGTTCCTATGACGATCCACCTTCTCGGGACTGTGACCAAGCTTTTATAGCGACGCCTCCCGTCTTTCAGGGACCATGGCACGCTTCCCCGAGGCCGAGGCCCGCCTGCTACACAAGCAGGTGTGTATGAAGTGCTACGCGGGGAACGCCATCCGAGCGACGCAGTGTCGGAAGTGCGGCAGTACGGATCTCCGACCCAAGGCCCGAGAGTCCCGGCGTAAGTAGGGATCCGGCCAGGCTCGCGCTGTCGATGGGAAGCCCCTTTAAGGGACGGCGCGCTTCGTCGCCGGGGAGCAGCATGAAGGCGGATTTTGGTACGATTGCAGAGCGCATTGTGCGTGATTCTCTGAAGCTCACCTGGGACGACAAGGTCAGGATCCACGCGACGGAACACGTGATTCCGCTGGCCAAGGAGATTGTGAAGGAGGCCCGGCGAGCCGGCGCGGACACGATCTTCACGCTGGACTCGGACGACATCTGGTACGACGCCATGTTGAACCTGCCGATCGAGTGGCTCCAGGAGCCGTCGACCCTGCGACAGGCCCTCCACGGGACCCAGACCGCCCTGGTGTACGCCGGGGGCATCGACGACCCGGGTCCCATGAAGAAGATCTCCGGCGAACGCTGGCGGGCAAACTCCGAGGGCGCCCGGGCCACGGGGGAACCCTGGGAAGATGATCCCGTGCCCTCGGTCTACGTCGGGTTGGGGGCCGTGACGGAAACGCGGGCGAAGGTCTACGGGTTCGACTTCGAGCCCTGGTACGAGTCGGTCTTGGCCGCCATGGCGGTCTCCCCCGAGACGATGGAGTCGAGGGCGAACGGCCTCATTGGTCGTCTGGCCGGGGCGAAGGAAGGACGGCTCACGGCGCCCGGAGGCACGGACTTCCGCTTTGGATTCCACGGCTCGGACGCCACCGCCTGGATCGGACGGCTGGACCCCGTCAAGGGGAAGAAGTCCACGTTCTACCAATCCCTGCCCGAGGGGTCGGTCGGGATTGCCCTGCGTCAGGGGAGCGGGGAGGGAAAGATCGCCTCCACGACCCCGATTCCGTACGCCGGCGAGTGGGTCCACGGTCTCGCGTGGGCGTTCGAGGACGGCCGTCTCGTGGACGTCCAGGCTGACGAGAACGCAGAGCAGATGACCAAGCGGTGGGATGACGACAAACGGGCGAAGGGGGCCGATCAGCTCGGGTCCCTGACCATCGGTGTCAACCCGGAGGCCAAGTTCGGATTCCTCGAAGACGACATCGCCGAGGGGGCGATCACCCTCAGCGTAGGCGACAACGAGGACTTCGACGGCGCGAACGCGAGCAACTTCACCTTCCCCCTCTTCCTGGCCGACGCGACCCTCGAGGTCGACGGCAAGGCCCTCGTCGTGGATGGGGTCATCAAGGTCTGAACCGGGCCGTCATGGAGCCGCCGACCCTCGACGACATCCGCGAGGCGGAAGCGACCATCCGTCCCTACCTGGACCCGACCCCCCTCGTGCGGTCGCCCACGCTCTCCCAGCTCTTGGGCTTCGACGTGCACGTCAAGCTGGAGAGCGTGCTCCCCACGGGTTCCTTCAAGATTCGGGGCGGCCTCAACCTCGTCTCCCATCTCTCCCCCGAGGAGAAGAGCGGCGGCCTCATCGCCTCGTCCACGGGGAATCACGGCCAATCCATCGCCTTTTCCGGTCGCCTCTTCGGGGCCGATGTCACCATCGGGGCCCCGGCGGACGCGAACCCGGTGAAGGTGGCGGCCATGGAGGCGCTCGGCGCGGAGGTCGTGCTCCACGGTAAGGACTTCGACGAGGCGAGGGAGTGGGTGGAGGCCGAGGCGAAGGAGAAGGGCTACCGATACGTCCACTCCGCCAACGAGCCCCTCTTGATCGCCGGCGTGGGGACCGCCGCCCTCGAAGCCACCCGCCAGGCTCCCGAGGCGGACGTGTTCTTGGTCCCCGTTGGGGGCGGGAGCGGGGCTTCGGGATACAGCACGGTGATCCGCGCCCTTCGGCCCGAAGCCGAGGTCATCGGAGTCCAGTCGGAGAGGGCGCCTGCCTTCTACCGGTCCTGGAAGGAGCACAAGATGGTGGAGATGCCGAGCTCCGACACGTTTGCGGAGGGCCTTCAGACTCGGATCCCCTTTGCCCTGACGATGAGCATCCTATGGAAGCATCTCGATGACCTCGTTCTGGTCTCCGATGACGAGCTCGGGTCCGGTGTGGCCACCTACCTGTGGAAGGCGCACCTGATCGCAGAGGGGGCCGCCGCGGCTCCGCTCGCAGCCGCATTCCGCTACCGGGACCGATGGCAGGGGAAGCGGGTCGTGCTGGTGCTGACGGGTCACAACATCGCGGAGGGGAAACTACGGGACCTTCTCGCGCGTTACGAGCCCTTCGCGACCTGAGCCCTCGCCTTCGCTTCCTCGTTCGTCGGACAATCGAAGTTGATGCAGGTCGTCCAGGGGCGACGGCCCGCGTAGATTCGGACTCGAGGCGAACCACAGACCTCGCAGGCCTCAGGGAGAGGGGTCACGAGACCACGCTGGGGGAGGGGATAGGTGACGTCGCAATCGGGATATCCGGTGCACCCGACGAACCGCTTGCCTCCGCGGGCGCTCCGCTGGAGGAGGTTTCCCCCGCACGAAGGGCAGATGCCGATGCGGTTCTCCGCCAGGAAGACCTCGCACTCCTCGTTGATGCACTTCTCCTCGGCCTTGCTGCGGTAGGTAACCTTGACGGTGGGGACGCCGCAGACCTCGCATGCCGCACCTGACGGTTCTACCGCTCCCCGCTTCGGGAGGTTGAACGTGACCTTGCACTTCGGGTAGCCCTCGCAGCCGACGAAGGTGTTGCCCCATCGCGAACGCTTGATGACCAGGTTCGAGCCACACTCGAGGCAGGTTCCGAGGGTCCGCTGCTCGCGTAAGGCGGCCTGGATCTCCTCTCCGAATTCCTCCTCGTGCGCCTGGAGACTGTGAACGGCCTCGGACAGCATCCCCTTCGACTCCGAGACCACCTCCTCCAGCGTCTTCTCACCCCGAGCGACGCGGTCCATCTCCTCCTCGAGAAGGGCCGTCATCTCCGACTGGGTGATGGGAGGGACGTGGTCCCGGAGGGCCGTGATCAAGGTCTTCCCGGAAGGGGTGGGTTGGATGGGTTCGCCTTGGATGTAGCGGCGCCCGTAGAGCTTCTGGATGGCCTCGTGTCGCGTGGCCTTCGTCCCGAGCCCTTCGCCTTCCATCTTTTGAATCAGGCGCCCCTGGGTGTATCGGGCGGGGGGCTTGGTCTCGCCTTCGGCCATCTCGACCTGGAGGACCCGGATGCGGTCTCCATGCGACAAGTCGGGCAGAACAGCCTCCTTCACAGGACCGTACGGATAGGGATACCTCCAACCCCGTTCCACGCTCGTGAGACCCCGGGCGACGAAGGTCTCCCCCCGGGTGTCCAACGTGGCTTTCTTGGTCTGAAGAACGCTGTCCGGGGAAAGGGTCGCAAGGAAGCGACGCACGATGAGCTCGTAGACCCGCCAGTTGTCGCCCCGCAGCTTGGATCGTGTGGCCGCTGCGACCGGGTGGATGGGCGGATGGTCGGTGGTCTCCTTCTTTCCCCGTGTCGGCGTGCGCCTCCGGTTCCTGGAGACCCAGTTCGCCTCGTCTGCCAGGCTCGAGGATCCGAGCTCGCCAAGGATCGTCCGGAGAGGGAGGCTGCGCGGGTACACCGTGTTGTCGGTCCTCGGGTAACTAATGTATCCCTTGTTGTACAGATCCTCGGCGACCCGCATGGCGCGGTAGGCGGTCATGCCCATCCGACTCGCCTGGCCAAGGAAGGAGGTCGTGTTGAAGGGGGCCGGGGGCTTCTCCGTCCTTCGGCCGACTTCGAATTCGGTCACGGTTGCTTCGGCGGTTCCCTCGAGGCGTCGCATGACCGCATCCGCCTCGGCCTGATCCCAAAAGCGGCCCTTCTTGTGGTCGCCAACGAACGACTGATCGGTCTTCTCGAACGTCGCCCGGATTCTCCAGAATTTCTCGGGAACGAAGGCCTCGACCTCCTCCTCCCTCGCTACAATAAGGGCGAGCGTGGGACTCTGGACGCGCCCGATGCTCAGGTAATCGTTCCACAACTGCTTCGCGGCGATGGACACCACGCGCGTGAGGGTGGCACCCCAGGCCAGGTCCACGAATTGTCGCGTCGCGGCCGATTGGGCGAGGTGCAGATTCAGCTCCTCGGGCTCCTCGAAGGCTCGAAGAACGTCCGGGGCCGTCAGGGCGCTGAAGCGCGCACGGCGCACGGGGACGTCGGGGGCGACCTCGCGGATGATCTCCAGGGCCTCGACGCCGATGAGTTCGCCCTCCCGATCGAAGTCCGTTGCCACGATGACCTCCTCGACCCCGTAGGCGAGGACCTGGAGGGCGCTCATGATGCCCTTCTCGGTGGTCTTCTTGATGGGCTTGGACTGGATTAGCTCCTGGGGGTCAATCCGGGACCAGGAGCGGAGGCGTCGAGGGTAGTCCCACTCTACTATGTGGCCCTTGAGGCCCATGACGGCCCACTCGTCCCCGTCCTTCTCGAAGTGGT
>JBHIBW010000091.1:0-6697 GCA_046759265.1 Thermoplasmata archaeon | reverse complement strand
GGGTCATCAAGATCGGTGACCGCGACCTTTGTCCCTGCGGCGGCACCCACGTCCGGAACACCTCCGAGATTGGCCGCATGCGTATCCTTCGAAGGCGGAGCAAGGGGAAAGACATCGATAGGGTGACCTACGAGCTCGTCTGATCCCTACGCACCATCCGCGCATGCGGCCCGGAAGAGGTCTCGTCTCCATTACCCGGCCATTGCCCGCAGCGATCACTCTCGCAAAGGGTTTTTCCATTTAGCACGGTTCGTACCCTGATGAAATACCCCAAGCGGGTCGCGAGCCTTCTGGAAGGTGCGAAGGCAGACGTCGGGGATGAGGTACGGGTCACCGTCGGAGGTGAAACGTACCAAGGCATTGTCATGCCCCACCACTCCTTCAGCGAGAGGGACATCCTTACCATCAAGCTCTCCAACGGTTACAACGTCGGACTGCGGGTCACCCCGGAAACCCCTCTGAAACGGGTGGCGAAAGGGAGGGAGCGGCCTGTACCCCGTCGCAGAGTCGCCGCGAACCCCGACAAGCCCAACGTCTCCTTCCTGGGGACGGGTGGCACGATTGCTAGCTATGTGGACTACCGCACGGGGGCCGTGTACCCCGCCCTGAGCGCGGAGGAACTCGCCTCCTACGCCCCGGACCTGGCCGACATCTGCAACGTCCAGGCCCGCATCCTGTTCAGCCTCCTGAGCGAGGACATGGGAGGGAAGAACTGGCGGCGGCTGGCTCAGGAGGCCGCGAAGGACCTGAACGGCGGGCCAAGGCCGTGGTGGTCCCTCACGGCACGGACACCCTGGGGTACTCCGCGGCAGCCCTCTCCTTCATGCTCACGGACCTGACGGGACCCGTCGTCCTCGTAGGCTCGCAACGCTCCTCCGACCGGCCAAGCAGCGACGCATTCCTGAACCTCATGTGCGCTGCTCACCTCTCCAACGCCAACCTCGGCGAGGTCGTGGCGGTGATGCACGAGGAGACCTCCGACCTGGTGTGCACCGTGCACCGGGGGACGAAGGTCCGCAAGATGCACAGCAGCCGCCGAGACGCCTTCCGCACCCTCAATGAGGACCCCCTAGGGCGCGTCCATCGGAACGGGGAGGTCACCTGGCACAATGGACACCGTCCCCGTGCCGAGGGGCCGGTGAAGGTCGACAACAAGATGGAGGACCGGGTAGCGCTACTGCATGTCTACCCAGACATGCCGCCCGACCTCTTCGACGCGTGGGCCGAGCGGAGTCGCGGCATCGTCCTCGCCGGGACCGGCTTGGGCCACGTACGGAAGCCGCTCGTCACCCGGATTCGGAAGGCGATCCGCGACGGGGTTTCGGTCGTCATGACCACGCAATGTCTGAACGGACGGGTGGGACTCTACGTGTACTCACGGGGACGAGAGCTGGCGAGGGCGGGGGTCATCCCAGGCGAAGACATGCTGCCCGAGACAGCGCTTGTGAAGCTGATGTGGGTGCTCGGACACACGACGGAGCCGGAGGAGGTTCGCGGGCTGATGATCTCAGACCTGGCAGGAGAAATCAACCCGAAGCTTCGTCTCGAGGAGTCGAAACCCGCATAGCGGTGCGACGAAACGACAGACATGGAAAGCCCCTCTTCGGACGATCGGATGTATTTTACGGAGAAGCCCGCGAAGAAGGATATCGATCAGCTTGTCAGCAAATATCGGAACGCCCTGGAACGCATCGTTACATGGGACCGGCGGGAGGTTGACTTCCGCCGTGAAATGGAGGATCCCCCTTGCTTCGGGGAGGTCATCCTCCTCATCACGGACGACGAAGAACGACTGGCTCTCGTGAGAGGGAGAGGCTCTCCGCCGGGGGCCTTCGACCTCCCCACGGGAATCATCGAGGAAGGTGAAGGGGTGGAGGCGACGGCCCTGCGGGAGGGGTACGAGGAGAGTGGGAACAAGATCCAGATCGAGGCCCTCACGGCAATCTATCGTGTTCAGGTCCGGTTTGCCAAATGGGACGTGGAACGCTGGTTCTTCTCCCTGAGGTGCTCGGCCCAGTCGCCGAGTGACGGCCCGAAGGACACGGAGGAAATTGAAGAAGTCAGGTTCGTGCGGCTCCCGGAAGAGGCGCCGGCCTTCTGGGGTCAGGAAGAGTGGTGGGGAAGCAACTGGCGCGAGGAGATTCTCAGGGATGCCTCCTTCCTCTAGGCCCCGGACTCACGGACTGCCGATCACCTCATCCGTGCCCCCTTCTGAGAATCCTTAAAGCATCGCCCGCTCCTTTCCTAGCCACCAGGTCCCGCATGGCTTCCGACATCCCTATCAAGGTCGGCCTTGAAATCCATCAGCAGCTCGCGACGCGCAAGCTCTTCTGCGACTGCGAGGCACGCCTCGTCGACGAGGTAAAGGAGGAATTCCTCCGCTATCTTCGCCCCACCCAGAGCGAGTTGGGGGAAGTGGATCGAGCCGCCCTCGAGGAGGCAGGAAAAGGACGCGCCTTCCGCTACCAGAGCACCGAGACAAGCTGTCTCGTTGACGCCGACGAGGAACCCCCGCATCGGGCGAACCGGGAGGCGCTCGAGATCGCGCTCGTATCGGCCCTCGCCCTCGACGCGCAGCCGGTGGATGAGGTCCAGTTCATGAGAAAGACCGTCATCGACGGCTCCAACACGACTGGCTTCCAGCGGAGCGCCCTCGTTGCCCAGAACGGGAGCCTCAAGGCGGGCGGGAAGTCCATCGGCATCCCGACGATCTGCCTCGAGGAAGACGCCGCGCGGTTGATTCATCGAGGAAAGGACGAGGCGGTCTATCGCCTCGATCGACTGGGCATTCCGCTCATCGAGATCGCCACCAGCCCCGACATCGACTCGCCCGAGATGGCGCGAGACGTGGCCCTCCGCATCGGGCGTCTCCTGCGGGCCACCCGCAGGGTCATGCGCGGCCTGGGGACCGTTCGTGAGGATCTCAACGTGTCTGTGCAGGGAGGGGCGCGGGTCGAGATCAAGGGAGTCCAGGAGTTGGGCATGATCGCGGCCTACGTGGAAGGCGAGGTCCAGCGGCAGTCGGACCTCCTCGAAGTGCGGGGTATCCTGCGGGAACGGGGCGTGGACCAGATTGACGACGAGATCGTTGACCTTCACGAGGTGGTCGCCGACACGAAATCCCACGTCCTCCGTAAGGGGCTAGCACAGGGGCATCGTGTCCTGGGCCTCCGCCTCCCGGGCTTCAGGGACCTTCTGAAGGGACGACTGGGGCCCGAGTTCGCGGCCCAGGTCGCCGTAGTGGGAGCACGGGGGGTCCTGCACTCCGACGAACTCCCAGGTTACGAGGTGACAGAAGAGGAGGTTCGAGGGATCGCCAATGCCTTGACCCTCGGAGAGCGAGATGCCTTCGTCCTCGTCGCGGAGGAGGCCGAGGTCGCCCGTTCCGCTATGGAACGGGTCCGGGAGCGAGCCCGCACCGCCCTGGAGGGCGTCCCGGAAGAGACTCGGAACGCGCGGCCCGACGGCAGCACGGTCTACAGTCGACCCCTCCCGGGAAGCGCACGCATGTATCCGGAGACCGACGTGCCGCCCATCCGTGTCGGCACCGCCTGGTTGGGAGAGCTGAACCGGAAGTTGCCCGAGCCTCCCGAACAGCATGCCGAGCGTATCACGAAGGAGTTCGGCATCCATCCGCAACAGGTCGACCAGCTCATGGACGAGGGGTGGGATGCCCTCTTCGAGGACCTGGCACGGGCGTTTGGCCAGGCAGCCTCCATCGTACGCACGTTTCTCAATCATCTTCCGGAGCTCGAGGCGGAGGGTCACGATGTGGAGGCCTTGACCCCCGAGACCTTCACGGAGCTGTTCGCCGCCCTCCAAGCAGGCCGTTTCGCGAAGGAGGCGATTCCCCTCGTCCTCTCGGCCGTGCTCGAGCGGCGAGTAGGCATCGACCAGGCCGTGGAGGAGCTCGGGTTGCGTCGCCTGGTGCCCGGGGAGCTGGATCGGGAGCTGGATGCCCTCCTCGAGGAGAACGAGGAGTTGGTGGCGGCGCGGGGGGAAGACGCGCTTCAACCCCTGATGGGGCTCGCCATGCAACGCCTGCGCGGGTCCGCGGACGGGAGGGCGATCAGCGAGGCCCTGAGGCGGAAGCTGAAGGAAAGGGCGGGCGGGGCCTAAGACACGCCCCGATAGATCCCGCCGTCGATCTGAATGAGGTTTCCCGTCAGGTACGCCGCGCGCTCTGACGCGAGGAAGGCGACCAGCGCGCCCACCTCCTCGGGCTCGCCCATGCGACCCAGCGGCACGCTGCGCAGAAGGTCCTCCTCCACCGCCTCCGGGGACGTGCCGTCTCGATCCGCCCGGGCCGCGAAGAGTTCCTTGGTTCGGGCCGTCCCGACGTAGCCGGGGCAGACCACATTGACCGTGATGTCATGGGGGCCCACGTCCGGGACCAGGCTCTTCGCCATGCCCACCACCCCCAGGCGCACGGCGTTCGAGAGGATGAGGTCCTGGATGGGCTGCTTGACGCTGATGGAGGTCATGACGACAATCCGGCCGTGTCCTGCCTGTATCATGTGAGGGAGGGCCTCCCGGATCAGGCGGACGGCGCTGAGGAAGGTCAGGTCGTACGTCCGATACCAGGCCTCGTCATCCACGTCCTCGAAGCCGCCCGGGCGCGGGCCCCCGGCGTTGGTGACAAGGACATCCACCCCCCCGAGGCCTTCTGCCGCGCGGGAGACGAAGGCGGCGACCTCCTCTTCACGGGTGAGATCGCAAACGAAGGCGTGAACCTCGGCCCCGGTGTCCTCCCGAATGGCCTTCGCGGTCGCCTGGATGAGGCCCTTATCTCGGGAGCAGATGGCTACACGAGCCCCCTCCCGAGCGAGCTCCCACGCGATCGCCTTTCCCAACCCTTGGCTCGCCGCGGCCACGACGGCCGCCTTCCCACGCAGCCCGAGATCCATGGTCTCCCGAGGGGAACCGAGCGGTCGCTTTAGAAGCTTCTTGGGACCACTTTCACCCACCCCTCGCGCCCGCTTAAATAGACCCGAGGCCTAGGCTCGAATCGGAGGCACGAAGCAGAACACGCCTCCAGGAAGTGAGCAACTGCGTGAGCAAGTTGCGCCCCATGTCAAGGACATAACACGGGCGCTAGAAGGCAGAGTTAAGGAAGAAGTTGTAGAACGCGAGCTCGAGAGCTACCTAACCGTCTACCGGGTCTCTTTGGACGCGGCCAAACGGAGCATCGTCCGGAAGTACGGAGGAAACCCGGCCATGCTGAGCCTCGGGACCACGAAGACCATCAAGGAGCTTCGGGCCGGCGAGCCGAGCATCAGTCTCCTCGCCAAAGTCGTCAGCTTGAACTCGAAGGAGATCGAGCAGGACAGCAAGCCCAAGGAGATCTACTACGGGTTCCTTGGCGACGATACGGGGAGGGTCCCGTTCACCGCCTGGGAAATCCGTGGCCTGAACATCCAGGTCGGGGACGTCGTCCGCATCCAGAATGCCTATACCAAGGAATTCCGCGGCGAAGTCCAGGTGAATCTCAGTGGCCGGGCCACCGTGACGGTCGAGGAGGGAACCCTCCTCGAGGTTGTGGATGCCCAAGACACGTCTCCAACGACTCGGAGCGTTGACGAACTCCAAGAGGGCATGCAGAACGTCCGGATTACCGCCCGCGTCCTAGACATCGAGCGGCGAGAGGTGGAGGTTCGGGGAGAACCCAAGGTGGTGTTTTCGGGGACCTTGGCCGACGCCACGGGCAAGGTGCAGTTCTCCGCCTGGCACGACTTCGGCCTCGAGCCGGGGGAGGTCATCGAGATGGAGGGGGGGTACGTCTCCTCTTGGCGCGGCCTGCCCCAGCTGACCTTCGACGAGCGATCCCGCCTGGAACGGGGGAAGGAGACGGGGTTGCCGCCGCTGGAGGAGCTGGACCGGGCGCGTCGCGTCTGGATCGAGGAGCTCGTCCAGAAGAGCGGGGGGGTCGACGTCCAGGTGCGAGGCATCGTAGTCGAGGTCCGGGAGGGGAGCGGGCTCATCCACCGGTGTCCCGAGTGCCGTCGCGTCGTCCAGAAGGGCGCCTGCCGCATCCACGGCGAGGTGAAGGGGGAGACCGACCTGCGGACGAAGGCCGTGATCGATGACGGGAGCGGGGCCCTGACGGCGATCTTCAACCGGGAGCTGACGGAGGGGCTTCTCGGAAAGACCATGGACGAGGCCATCGTTGAGGCGAAGGAGGCCATGGACTCGGAAATCATCCGGGACGCCCTCTCGGACCTCCTCGTGGCCCGGCCGGTGCAGGCTCAGGGCAACGTGACGAGCGACGACTACGGGCTCATGCTGATCGCCCGGTCCGTGAAGCTCCTGGAGGTGGACGTCCAGGCCGAGGCACGGGCCCTCCTCGAGGAGTTGGGAGGCTGATCATGCAGCGGGAACTCGCCTGGCGGATCTTCGCGGGGGAATACACCGACGCGAGCCTGGAGCACAGCTCGGGGGAGGAGCGCGCCCCCAGCTACGTCATCACCCCCCTCGGGGCGAAGGTGAACCGCCTGTTCCTCGTGGGCGTCATCACGGACGTCGAGGACGTCGGCGGCAACGGGCAGCCCCTGTGGCGGGCCCGGCTCACGGACCCGACGGGCACCTTCCAGGTCTACGCGGGCCAGTACCAGCCGGAGGCCGCCGCGGTCCTGTCCCAGGTCGAGCCCCCCGCCTTCGCGGCGGTCATGGGGAAGGCCCGGACCTACTCGCCGGAGGA